>JAYWDF010000600.1:0-4834 GCA_043779985.1 Akkermansiaceae bacterium
CGCGGCGAGCTCGCGTTCCAGCCAGACAAGCTGCGCCTCCGAGACACCACCGTTGTATGGCTTCGCGTTGTTGGCATTCCCCGTCGCCATTTTCGCTAACACTCCCTCGGATTCCATATCCTGGGCCGTCCCCTGTGGATACTTGTAAACCGATTGGTCATTCGTGTCCAACATCACGAAGCACACGCCGGCATGACTGAACTGATAGTAGTCGTGTGGCATGCCAAGCGTGGCGGCCACCCAGCATTTTTGCTCCTCTGCCACGGTATAGTCGTGATTCCCCAGCAGGTGCCAAACGGGATGACCCAGCGGCTCCAGCAGCGGCAGCATGGAGGCGAAGGCGGTGAAGTCCCGATCGATGAGATCCCCGAGATGCAAGGTGAAGGGCAGCTGCTTTTTCGCCAACCAGTCCACTGCAGTGGTTAGTTTCCCGATCGTGGCGCGATAGTGCCGCTCCCCCTGGGGTTCGGCGTCGGCATACTGGGCGTCCGTGATCAGGCCGAACGATAGAACCGGCTTGTCGCGAGACTCCGCACCGGTTCCCCGTTCGAAAGCCATCGACCCGGCAGCAGCGGAGAACGCGAGAAAGCGGCGACGATTCATAAGTATCCGGAATTACCACTTCACCACCGCCTTGGCCACTGGAAAAATCCCTGTGTCTCGACCCATCCGCCGCCCGAGCGGGCTACGGGTGTTTTCCTTGTGTCTCCCCTGCCGCTGGCGTTGAATCTTCTCGTAAATACCATCCACTATGAAAAAAACCACGAGCCTCCTGATTTCCGCCATTGCCACGACAATCACCTTTTCCGCTGCCGCCGAACCCGCGGTTAAGCCCCTCAAAGCCCTGCTGGTGATCGGCGGCTGCTGCCACGACTACGCCACCCAGAAGGACATCCTTGAAGCGGGCATCGAAGCGCGCGCCAACATTCAAGTCGATGTCTGTTACTCGGCGGACAAAACTACCAAGGCGACTTTCACCTGTTACGAAAAGGACTCGTGGGCCGAGGGCTACGACGTCGTCATCCACGACGAGTGCTCCGCCGACATCAAGGACCTCGCGGTCGTCAACCGGATCCTCGAGCCTCACCGCAAGGGCGTGGCCGGCGTGAACCTGCACTGCGCCATGCATTGCTACCGGACCTCCGCCGACTTCGGAAAGCCGCTGGAGTCCGGCACCGACGGCTCGCTGTGGTTCGACTACCTCGGGCTCCAGTCCAGCGGCCACGGCAAGCAACTCCCGATCGATGTCAGCTATGTGGACCCCGGCAGCCCGATCACCCAGGGCTTTGCCAACTGGACCACCATCCAGGAGGAGCTCTATAACAACATCCGCATTCACGACAGCGCCAAGGCCGTGGCCCGTGGCAAACAGGGCAGCACGGAGACCGTGATCGCGTGGACCAACGAGTATGGCGAAAAGAAGACCCGGGTATTCTCCACCACCCTCGGCCACAACAACGAGACGGTGTCCGACGCCCGTTACCTCGACTTCGTCACCCGGGGACTGCTGTGGGCCTGCGACAAACTCGACAAGGGAGGCAAGCCCCTCGCCGGCTACGGCCGCGTCGCGGCAGGTGTCAAATAGCGGTGCTCCAACCGCCCAGAACTTGGTTCTGGAAGAATCCGAAAACACGGCATAGCTTGGTTCCGTGAAATTCCGCAAGCTGGGCCTTCGGGGGAAATTCGTGGTCGCGTTGCTGGTCGCAGCGGCGCTGCCGTTTCTTGCCGGATTGATCGCTCTGGAGACGTTCGGCTACCAGCATTTGCTAGCAGAACGGGGGAAACTTCACCAAGTCGAGGCGTTCGCCCTGCGTCGGACGCTCGACCAATTCGCCAAGGCCCAAGGCGGGCAATTCCATACGTGGACGACCGCTGACCCCGGTCTGCTGCAGCTCGTGGTGGCAAAGGACATGGAATCCGCTGGCCGAGATCCAGCGGACGTCGTTCTGGAAACCCGGCGTTTGGACGAGGCTTGGGCGGCGCTCCCCGCGGGTGACCCGCAATTGTCGGCCGTGCTGGATAACTCCGGTTCGGTGAGTCTGGGGCGGTACCGGGCACTCCATCCCGAGATCGCCGAAATTCTCGCGACGGATGTCCACGGCCGTCTCGTGGCAGCCACCGGCAAGACCAGCGATGTGGACCAGGCGGATGAAGCTTGGTGGCAAAAGGGTGCCAAGCTCAGACAAGGCGGCGAGTGGACCGATGTGCTCCAGCTCGATGCCAGCTCAGGCGTATTTTCCCAGGATATCATTCTCCCGCTTTATGCGAAAGGGGTGCTGGCAGGCGTCGCCAAAATGTCCGTGGATGTGACCTCGGTCTTCTCCGGACTGGGATTCGGCGGCGGCGAAACCAACGATTCCTGGGAAATCATTCTGCCGGATGGCAGGATCCTCGCAAGTTCCAAGCGCGGATTCGTGCCGCTCAGCGCAACCCTGCCACCCGACACCTTACGTGAGATCCAGCGAACCCGTATGGGCTGGACGGTGACGGAGGATGGACACCGGGATGCCCGGATGGCGGGCTTCGTCGCCTTCGATGGGATGGGCTCCGGAGCCCATGCATACGTCATGTTTTCCTCCCCTCGCGCCGAGGTGGTGGCCCCCTTGCAGCGGGAGTTCTTCTGGCTCGGTGCGGCAGGCGCCGGGCTGCTCGGCGCGTGCCTGCTCGGCGGATTCCACCTCATCCGCCGCAACATCCTGCGCCCTCTGGCATCGCTGGGTCAGGCCGCCCGCTCGATTTCGGCCACCGCCCGCTTGAATCAGTCGGCCTCGCAGGACATGGCGGAAATCGCCAAGCGCCGCGAAATGGCGGAGACCAGTTTGCACGAGATCACCGCCATTGACACCGGCGATGAGATCGAGGCCCTCGCCGGAGATCTCGCGGTGATGACCTCGCGGGTCTTATGCTATCAGCTCGAAATGGAAGCGGAAGTCGAGGCCAAGACCTCGCTGATCCGCGGGGATCTGGAGCTCGCCAGCCAATTTCAAAACGCCCTGCTGCCCTCGCGCTATCCGGAGATCCCCCCGCCTAACACCGGCAATCCGCTGCGGCTCCAGTTCGCCCATTTCTATCAACCCGCAGACGTCCTCGGCGGTGATTTTTTCGATCTCCTCGTGCTCGACGAGAACTGCGCCGGCATCCTCATCGCCGATGTGATGGGCCATGGCACGCGCTCGGCCCTCGTCACCGCCATTTTGCGGGCATTGGTACGCACCTACTCAGGGATGGCCGCAGATCCAGGCGCCTTCCTCACCCTTCTGAACCGGGACTTGCATGAAGCGGTCTCGCGAAGCGGACATACGCTTTTCGTCACGGCGTTCTACCTGGTGCTCGATACCCGGAACAGCCGTGCGTCATGGGCGGTGGCCGGCCATCCCGCCCCCTTGCGGGCCCGCCGCGGTTGCCGCAATCCGCCAGAGCTTCTCTGGACGGCACCGGCCCGCCAACCGGCGCTTGGGTTGATCCCTCAAGCCGTCTTCCGCACCTCCGAGTCAGCCTTGGCAGCGGGCGACGTGTTCTTGCTTTACACCGATGGCGCGGTCGAAGCGGAAGCCGCGGGGGCTGAGTCCTTCGGCATCGAGCGGCTCGCCACCAGCCTCCTCGGGGCGATCGATGGTCCGATGGCGGCCATTCCGGCAAAAATCGTCGGTGATGTGGCCGCATTCCAAGGGTCGAGCCATTACGAGGACGACGTTTGCCTGGTCGCAGTCGAGGCCGTGCCGTTCGATGCGAAACTCGCGGCGGAGAAGACTTGAGCGGCCGCGGGGATTTCAGAAAATCAGGTCGTGACTCGTCGGCCGCCACTCCGTAAATCCCTCACCGTGTCCGACACTGATTCCCTCAACCACCGCTTCGGCGGTATCGCACGGCTCTACGGCCAGGCCGCGCTGGAGCGCTTCCTCACGGCGCGGGTCGCCGTGATCGGCGTTGGCGGAGTCGGCTCATGGGCCGTGGAATCACTCGCCCGCTCCGGCATCGGCCACCTCACCCTCGTCGATTTGGATGAGATCTGCATCACCAACGTGAACCGCCAACTCCACGCGATGGATGGCCAGATCGGCCGGCAGAAGACCGATGCCATGGCCGACCGCGCGCTGGCGATTCACCCCGGGTGTGACATCCAGATCGTCCCCAAGTTTTTTAACGAAAAATCCGCTGCGGAAATCCTCGATGCCGGCTTCGATGCGGTCATCGATGCCATCGACTTCGCCCGCCACAAGTCCTTGATCATTGCCGAGTGCCACCGCCGGGGGATTTACGCCATCACCTGCGGCGGTGCGGGCGGGCGGCGTGACCCCACGCGCATCCGGGTGACCGATCTCGCCTACAGCGGCATGGACCCCCTGCTCCTTCAGCTTCGCCGGGGACTGCGCAATGATTTCGGATTCCCGAAAAACACCCGCGGCCAAGAGCCCATTTTGTTCGGCATCGATGCCGTCTATTCCGACGAGCCGCCATTCTACTCGCAGTGCGACGGGACGGTCACCAAGGACAAGCCGGAGGACATCTCCCTGCGGCTCAATTGTGCGTCCGGCTTTGGCTCGGCTTCGCACCTGATTGCCAGCTTCGGACTCATCGCCGCCGGCCGCGTCTTGGAAAAAATCGCGGCCAAGGCATGAAAAAAGCGACCCAACGGGCCGCTTTTTCAAACTGGAATCTCTGAGAATCCCCGGAAATCCGGATTACAGACCCTTCTTCGAAAGGCGGGTTCCAGCGGTCGCACCTTGGCGAGCCTTGAACTTCGGATTCGATTTGCAAATGACGTAAACGGTTCCTTTGCGTTTCACCACTTGGCAATCAGCGTGACGACGTTTTGCGGAGGCGAGGGAAGAGA
>JAYWDF010000601.1:0-4833 GCA_043779985.1 Akkermansiaceae bacterium
CTTAAAATCACAGAAATGCAACGGTGTCCAACTTTGGAGTGAAAATTCACCTGCTGCGCCGCATTGGAAGGCCTCAGGCGACTCCTTGTAGGGCTCCCACTTGCCAGATCAAAAATACACCCTTGGTTTTTTGAGGCGCAAAATTTCGCCCCATCACGCGCATTTAATCCGTGCTCGGGGATTTGTTAGGTTGGGGGAGATTCATGCCCAGCCCCCTGTAAATCCATTGTCGGTGTCGAATTTTTTAAGCCTCTCGGCAGGCTTCTCGATCTTTCCCGATTCCGTCGGACCTGCCCCGCGCTCCCTGACGAGCTTTGGCTTGAAGCTGACGTCCGCCGTTGCTTGAGTCTGTTTCAAAGCGGCCGTGATTTTCTTTAGGATCTCCCGGATCGTCGCCCGGGACAAGGACTCCAAGAGCCATGGATGTGGCGGACTGACGGATCTCTAAAAAGCCATCCAGCGTCTGACCCAGCGCACCGTGAAGTCCATCCGCTGGTTGAAAAAAACATTTGGATACCAAGCGCTCCTAGACCCAAGCCCTAGCACGTCTCGCCAAGATCTATGCCACCTCTTGAAGCCAATGTTGGACACCGTTGGTTTTCCCCAATGAGGGACAGCCATTCCTTGCGAATCGATTTCCTGGGGAATTCAAGCTGGCGCACGTGCCGCACACGCATAGGCTCTCCCTGATGAAACCCCTCCACCTTTCTGCGCTGCTTCTACTGGTGCAAGCGAATCCGGTGCGCGGAGAACAGACGGCGTTCGTCAATGACGGCTTTGAATCCATTTTCGACGGCACACTCAAGGGCTGGGAGGGCGATCCACAATATTGGAAAGCTGAAAACGGCGTGCTCATCGGTGAGGTGCGCCCGGACAATTTACTGAAACAGAATTCCTTCATCATCTGGCGCGGCGGCGAGCTCGCCGATTTTGAGCTGACGTTGGAATACCGTGTTTCCGCCGAAGGAAACAGCGGCATCAACTACCGCAGCATCGAAGTGCCGGGCGTGAAATGGGCGATGCAGGGCTATCAGGACGACATCGACGGGAAAGACGCGTGGAGCGGCCAGAACTACGAAGAGCGCGGGCGGACGTTTCTCGCTTATCGTGGCCAGAGCGTGGTGCTGCCGCCCGGGGAAAAGCCGGTGCTCGCCAAGCAGCTTGGCGACAGCGCCGAGTTGCAGAAGAGCGTTCTGAAAAACGACTGGAACCAGGTTCACATCATCGCCCGGGGGAATGGGTTGCGGCATTTCACCAACGGCATTCTCATGTCGGAAGTCCGTGACGATGATCCGGAGAAACGCAAGATAAGCGGGTTGCTCGGTGTGCAGGTCCACGTCGGTCCGCCGATGAAGATCGAATACCGGAACATCCGCGTGAAACGCCTCAAGTGAGACGGCTCACCGGCGCACGCTCCGGCTCCGGAATGGTGCTGAAAACCGGCTGGATGTTCTCGCCATCGATCAGCCATGTTTGATAGATATCGGGCAGGGGAGACGCGAGGGTGAGTTTCCCATCCCGCTCCAAGCGACGGAGAACCACCCGAAGAATCGCAAAGGCCATGTGGCCCAGTTCGTCGTCATCGCGGTTACGGTGGACGCGTTTGACGAGGTCAGTCTGGGCGATGCTATCAAGTTTTCCGGCGCTTGCGAGATCGATGAGGTGGGCGATCTCCACGCCGTAACCGGTTGGAAATGAAAGTGACTCCAGAATGGCGCGGCGGGCGGCGTACTCTCCGGCGAGCGGTTGCAAGATGCAGGAAAGCTCGGGATAAAACAGCGACAGCAGCGGTCGGATCAGGATTTCGGAAACCCGACCGCCGCTGCTGGCGAGCGTGCTTTCCCCACGATCGAGCGGACGCTCGTAGAAGGCTTTTACGTAATCGATGCCGGAGTCGGTCAGGAGTGGTCCGACGAGGCCGGTGACGAAACCGGGGTGGAAATGCGAGATGTCGCCGTCGATATAACAGACGATGTCTCCTGCCGCGACATGCAGGGCTTTCCAAAGATTCTCGCCCTTCCCGACATAGCCGCCCTGATCGGCGGCGACCTCTGAGGAGAGATGGACTGTCGCTCCCGCCGCCGCGGCGATTTCCCGCGTGGCGTCCTGGGAACCGGAATCAATGACGAGGATTTCATCGACCAGGCCGTGTTCTCTAACGAGCGCCTCGCGGATGATCGAAACAATCGGGCCGATCGTCTCCGCCTCGTTGAGCGTGGGGATGCAGACGGAGATGCGCTGGGATTTCTTCAACGCGACCAAAGCGCCCACGTCGGCGAATTGCCGGTGGTGAAAGCGCTGGGGACTTGGCATGGCGCAGTCCTAGCGACCCCGTGAGGCCCGTGCAAGAACGATACAAAGGGATGGAGAGGGGAGCCGTTTTCATCAAGCCAATCCCCTTGTCATCGGTGTCTGGCACTCCTGCTCTCCGAGCTATCCAATGACTTCCTCGCCGGCGAGATCATCACTCACGCTGATGAAATCCGGCCGCTCTCCTGCGGTCACAGCGCGAAGGTAGCGGGCGGGGGCGCTGCGAGCAACCGGTTTAGATCATGTCACGGGTGACGCGGTACTTGGCCGCGCAGCGTGGGCACTGGATGTTGATGAAATCCGCGCCCTCGAACAACTGCTCGGGACGGTCTTTCCAGCCGCCGAGGATCGGCAGGATCTTGTCGATCGAGCAGCCGCAGAAAAACCGGAAGCGGCGTGTCTCCAACAGAGTGGTCTCTTCAGTCTCGGTGATGTTCGCGACCGCTGCGGCGTCGAGCGATTCCAACCATTCCAGATCGCAATCCGGTTGCGCGGCGACGAGGACGAAGTTCTCATCCTCCAGGCGGAAGGCGCGTGCCGGGCGCTGCTCGGATTGCTCGTAAAACTGGGAAACCCAAGCGATGGGGTCCTTGCCTTCGATTTCCAACGTCGAGAGCCGCGGCTTGCTTTCTTCGGTCGAAGTGGTCTGGGAGTAGAAAAAATTCCGGTCCGGCTCGCGCACGTCCTCGGTGAAGATCCGGCCGGTGACGGCTTCATCAAACGAGCCGCCGGTGACGAACAGATTGATCCTCGGCGCGCGCAGGTTCGCGGTCCAGGCGATGGATTCCGCCCATGGCCGGGCGACGAGATGCAGCGTGAGCATGGCCAGCGCGTCCTTGAGCATCTGGTCGAGATCGCCCGGCGGATGGACGCTGTGCTGCATCAGGTGCAAGTAGTAGTCCGTGTAAATCGGCGTGAACTGCCCGCGCAGCAACAGGGCGTTGCGATGCCGGACGAAGATCGATTCGATGGTGGTGAAATCTTCGGGAGTTTCCATGGGACGAAAAAAGAAGAGCACAGCGGCGAAACGCGCGCCACACGGAAACGCGATGTGGCTCGCATCGTTGCGCGAGTCCTCCGTTTGGCGGAGCAGGGGATCTGCCCCAGTCATTCACCCGACGTGCGAAGCGTCCACACGGACAACAGCTCCACCGTTCGGCGTCCTCAGGGAAGAGGTTTCCGTTCCTTGCCCGTTCGATTTTTCCCGTCCTGCGCGTTTCCTGTCTTTGGCTTCCGGGGCCGTCCGCTGCGGTTTTCGCTGAGCGGGACGAATCCGAGCGCCCGGTAGAAACCGCTGTCTTCGCCGTATCCGGGTTCCGCACGCACGCCGGAGGCCAAGCGCATCAGCTTTTCCGCGAGCTTCCGGTCCGCCTGGTCGCGTTGGAAGCGGAGGCTCCGCAGCCTCATTTCCGCAGCCTGCACCTGCTCGCGTGCGATCTTCGCCGCCTCCATCTCGTCTTTCAGTTCCTGGTGACCGATCCCGGCGAAGCTCGTATCCTGTGATGCCAGTTCTTTCCAGCAACTGAGGAACTTTTCGCCGCGTTCCATGATGTGTGAGCCGCGCAGTTTTTTCATATCGTCTTTCCGGTGTCCCTGTTCATCGCAAACCACCGCAGAAAATCAAGGCCGCATGCGATGGGCTCGGGTTTTGCCGTCCCGGATGCCGTATTTTCGCGCTGAAAACCTCGTCCACGCCCGTCCGGACCGTGTTTCCGCCTCGTTTACGCGATGAACCTCCACTGGAAACCGCTTCCCGCAGCGCGTGGCCCTGGTTTTCGCGGGTCCCGCGCGGCGCACGGGCGCAGGAAACCCGGGCCGGATGGACAGGGACGGGATTATGGCCCTTCTTTTGCGGCGGGGAAGCGGCGGCAATCTGTCAGGGAACCACCTCGCCGCAGGCACATCCCGCCTTTCCCGCCTTTCCCGGCATTCCCTGCTTGTTCCGCCTTGGACGCCCTGCTAGACCCCTGTTCCAGAAACTCCTGATGCCCGCCAAACGCAACGCCTTCAGCTAACGATGACTCCCCCAAAAGTTTCCTACCACGATGCGCCGGACTTCCCCAGCTCCGTCGTCCGCGAGGACACCATCGAATACGGCTTCATCGGCACGCTCCAGAAGCTCAAATACGAATACCGTCCGGACATCACCAACCGCGCCACGCTGGAAGCCAACTTCCGCGAGAAATTCGAGGCGCTCAATCGGGTCCGCCTCACGAATGCGGAGTTCGCCCGGCTGCTGGATGAAATCGTCACCCCGGATGTCTTCACCGCCTCGAAGACCCTGCGGGCCATCAGCAGCTTCACCCGCGATGACGGCACGCCGCTGAACTACACCCTCGTCAACATCAAGGATTGGTGCAAAAACACGTATGAAGTCGTCCGCCAGCTCCGCATCAACACGGACAACAGCCACCACCGCTACGATGTGATCCTTCTCATCAACGGCGTGCCCTGCGTCCAGATCGAGTTGAAAACCCTCGGCATCAGCCCGCGCCGGGCCATGGAGCAGATCGTCGAATACAA
>JAYWDF010000602.1:0-1548 GCA_043779985.1 Akkermansiaceae bacterium
GGTGCTCTTGAATTTTCCGGCGGCGATCTGCTGGTCGAACCAGGCTCCTGCCGCTCCTGCATCTTTCTTCGCCCATGCCTGCAATGCGTCGGAGATGAGCTGGGAGTAAAGAGAGGATTCCAACACAGCGCGATCCTCCATCTGCCCGAGCGCCAGTCCGGGATCTTTCCGGACCAGCGAATCCAGGAGCGTCCGCTCCAAGTTCGCGCGGGCATCGGCGGGAAGATTGAGGGCTGCGATTTCATCCAGCGTGGCGATGATCTCACCGGCGCTCATCGCTTCAATCCGCTGGCGGAAGCGCATCGCCACGCGCACATCCGGCAGTGCGCCGAAGAGGGCCCCGCCCGACATCATCGGATTGCTCGGAAAATACGCGGCGAGGTTTGTCCACTCGATCACCTTGCGGCGCGTCGCCAGCGGGTCATGCGCGGTCGAGGTGGCGGGTGATGCCGATCTAACGGCGGCGATGTGGGTTCGCAAACGCACGCACTCCGTTTCCACCGCGGCCATCGACCGGCGTTGTGGGCCGACCCAGCTCCCGACCAGGATCAACGCGACGACGGGGAGGATGAAGGAAGTGGGTTTCATTTGGAAATCGGAAGTCATCGTTCGTAGTTCCGGATTTATCCGGTCTTGGGGCGAAAGAGAAGACCGGATGAATCCGGAACTACCTACAAAGAGTCACTTGATCCCATGTTCCTGCCTGAAGGCTTCCTTGGCGTCGTCGTTTCCCGGCCAGTTTTGATAGATGCTCTTAAGCGTGGAATCGCGGTCGTTTCCCGGCGGCAGGGTGAGCGCCCATTGGGCGGCGGTAGTGGGCTCGTATTTGGAAACGGTTTCGGCGTAGCTGCGGATAGCGGTGTTTTTGGCGGGACCGTCGGGGGCGGTGCCGAGCCATTTCCCGGCGGCTTGGTAATCGTTGGTGGTCCATTGGCTGACGAGGTTGCGGATGTTTTGATCGGCTTGGGCGGCAGGCAGAGTTTTGCCGATCCACTCGATCCATTGGCCGGTTTCCTTCGATTCGATATTGGCATTCAGTCCCATGGCGAAGCTTGCGAGTTCCTTCGGAGTCAGGCCAGCGGCTGCGACCCATTGGCTGGCGGGGCTGAAACCTTCCTGACAGACGCTGTTCGAAAGCATCATGATGCTGATGGTCGCGGTTTGCTCCCGCGACTTCCCGTCCTCGAGAGTGGCCAGATAACCGCGCAATGCGGCAAGGGTCGCCGTTCGTTTTTCGGGCGTGGTGGCGAAACCGATCAGTCTGCCGATCACGGTGTTCACATCTTCGACCTCCAGTCCGCCGATGAGGTTGAAGGCTATGTTAGGATCTTGAACGGCGGCACCGATGACCATGTCCTGCTTGATGCTTTCGGTGACGAGATCGGGGTAGTTCGCGGTGTTTTTTCGAATCCACTCCATCGCTGCGAGGGGATCGTCATTCGTCCAACCGACGAGAGCGGTGGAAATCACATGCTTGGCTTTGCCATTGCCTTTGAAGACCTCGGGGGAATCGGCGAGAAAGGCGAGCGCCGCCTGTGGATGCTTGCT
>JAYWDF010000603.1:0-1545 GCA_043779985.1 Akkermansiaceae bacterium
CAGTTCACCGCGGACGACGGTTTTCATCTCAACGGCAAACGGATCCCGCTCAAGGGCGTCTGTCTGCATCACAACCTCGGATCTCTCGGAAGCGCCTTCAACACCCGCGCGGCGGAGAGACAGTTAGAGCTTCTAAAGGAGATGGGATGTAACGCCATCCGCATCACGCACAACCCGCAAGCACCGGAGTTTCTGGAACTTTGCGACCGCATGGGCCTGCTGGTCATCGCCGAGTTCACCGACACCTGGACCTATGCGAAGAAGCCGAATGGCTATGCCAAGCTTTTCAAGGAGTGGTCCGAAGCCGACTGGCGCTCGCTGCTGCGGCGCGACCGCAACCATCCGTCCGTGATTCTCTGGAGCGCGGGCAACGAGGTGGGCGAGCAGGGCGATCCGAAGCGGCATGCCATTTCCGCCCGGTTGACCGCCGTCGCCCACGAGGAGGACCCCACCCGGGGCACCACCGTCGGCTGTGACAAGCCGGTGGCAGGCTACAATGGATTTCAAAAAACCGTCGATGTCTTCGGCTTCAACTACAAGCCGCACGAATATCTCAAATTCCACAAGGCGAATCCCGGGCAGCCTCTCTACGGCAGCGAGACCGCCTCGGCGATCAGCAGCCGCGGCGAATACGCGTTTCCCGTTAGTAATGATAAGGCCGAGGGGAAAATCGGCTTCCAGATGAGTTCTTACGACCTTTACGCGCCGGCATGGGCCTCCGCGCCAGACACGGAGTTCAAGGGTCAGGATGAGAACCCTTTCGTCGCCGGAGAGTTCGTCTGGACCGGATTCGACTACCTGGGCGAGCCCACGCCGTTCAACAGCGACCTCACCGTACTCACCAACTACCACACCCCGGAAGCCCGGGCAAAGGCGGAGGAAGAGCTCAAGTCGTTAGGAAAAATCACGGTGCCGTCCCGCAGTTCTTACTTCGGCATCATCGACCTCGCCGGATTCAAGAAGGACCGCTTCTACCTCTATCAGTCGCGCTGGCGTCCCGAACTGCCGATGGCCCACATCCTGCCCCATTGGAACTGGCAGGACCGCCTCGGAGAGGTGACTCCGGTGCACGTTTATACCACGGGCGACGAGGCGGAACTCTTCCTTAACGGCGCTTCGCTGGGTCGCAAAAAGAAGGGCAAGCTCGAATACCGCCTGCGCTGGGATGACGTGAAATACGCGCCGGGTGAACTCAAAGTGGTCGCTTACAAAAACGGCAAGGCTTGGACGACCTCCACCGTCAAAACCACCGGAACCGCCGCCAAACTGTTGCTAGAGCCCGACCGTAAGGCGATTGCCGGCGACGGTCGCGACCTTTCCTTTGTCACCGTCACCGTGGCTGACAAGGACGGCCAAATGGTTCCGCGCTCCAAGCCGCTGTTGAAATTCGAGCTCAGCGGCCCCGGAGAATTCGTCTCCACCGATAACGGCGATCCAACGGACCACACCTCCTTCCAGTCACCCGCACGCGCCGCGTTCAACGGCCTGGCCCTGGCGATCGTCCGCAGCAAGCCGGGCGCCACGGCGCCGATCACCCTGCGCGTG
>JAYWDF010000604.1:0-4824 GCA_043779985.1 Akkermansiaceae bacterium
GCGTTCAATGCGGCCGATTGAAGCGCGACTGCCGCTGTGGCTTGGGAGAAATCGAGTTGGGTTTCCTCGACCGCGAGTGCGGACTCGTCGGCCTCGCGATGGGTCGTGAGCGCCTTGGTGTTGATGGCGGCTGCGGCCCAGCGCTTGAGCGAGGATTTCATGCTGGCGAGATTGGCTGCCAGTTCCGGCTTGGCCATCTCGGTGGTTAGGGCCAGCAGCCGGGTCGCGATGCTCGGCGGGTTGCCTCGGATTTCACCCACCGCTTTAGCATCAGCAGTTAGGAAAACCCGCACCGTCCCTTGAGCGTCGGCGATGAAGGCGCGTTTGCCCTCAGAATCCAGCGCCACGGCAGTCGGCAAGGCGGGCAAGTTCTCCGCGAGATCGCGGGCCGGGCTGAAGTCGGGCTTCCACAATTTTGCCTTCAAATCGCGACCCGCAGTGACCGATGAGCCATCGCGGGCGAATGCAAAGGCCGTAACTCCGCCCGCGTGGGCGTCGTTCTTGCGGACCTCACTGCCGCCATTCATCTCCCAAAACCGGACGCTGCCATCCTCGGAAGCGGTGGCAAGGATGTCAGAATCCGCGCGAAAAACCGTGGCTGTGATCGCCGCTTGGTGGCCGCGCAGGGTGTGGAATTCACTGCCCGTCCCACTTTCCCACACCCACACGCCGCCGTTGCGGTCGCCGCTGGCAAGCAACACGCCGTCTGCCGAGAGATCCAGCGCGGTGATCCAGTCGGTGTGTTTCTTGATCGACCTCACCAGCGCACCGGTTTCCGGGTTCCAAAATTTTAGAAGTCGCGACGGTCCACCCGTGGCGACGAGGTCGAAGCCGGGGCGGATGTCCGCAGCAAGCACACTGTCGAACTCTTTGGCCACGGTGAGCAGACGGGCGCCGGTGGTGATGTCGAAGGTGACGGTGACCCCTGATTTCCCGGGAATCCCGCCGCCGACGATCAAATAGCGGCCGTCCGGCGTGAATGCCAGCGACACCGGATCGCCCTCGGGAAATGGCAGGATTCCCACCAATTCCAAGGATTCCGTGTGATGAAGGAGGACTTGGTGCTGCCCGGTGATGGCCAGCAAAGGTGCCCACGGCGATGCGGCGATCGCATGAATGGCGGCGGCTCGCGAGGTGACCACCGGCGGCTCCAGCAGCAGATCCACCGGCATCGGCGGCGGGCCGTCGGGCTTGGCCGCAGGATCGGAGCGCAGGGTGGTTTCAAACTTCGGCTTCGACGGCTTGCGGGCGGAGGACGCCTTGTTTTCCAGCAAGCCGCCCTCGATCCAGCGCTTGAGAATCCCGATCTGCTCGCTGGAAAGCTTGTCGCCCTCCGGCGGCATTTTCTTCTCGCCGGTTTGCAGGACCGCGGCAATCAGCGGCGAGCCGAGATCGCCAGACTCGACGATTTTTCCCCCGGAACTGCCTTTAAGCGCGCCGGCGAACGACGAGAGATCAAGCCCGCCCTTGGTCTTGTCCGGGTTGTGGCAGTTCAGGCACGACTGTTGGAATAATGCGAACACCTGGTCGTCATAGGTCGTCTTTTCCTCGGCAAATCCCGAGCAAGACAGGGCGATGATGATGATGACGGCGTGACGCAGCATTCGGAAAAATCTGCCCGTCCATACGCACGCCCAACCGACCGGCTAACGCCGAAATCGCGGAAACCCGCCGATTTCCTCAAGCATCAGTAGCGAATCGCCGTGACCCGCCTAGGAACCATCGCTGGAATTGCGAGGGCGGTCAGCGTGCAAAATCCCGTCAGCGCAAGGATGGACCAACTGACGGACTCCTGATTGAGAATTTGCCCAAAATAGTAGTAAGCCTGCTGCTGCGGCGACTGGAAAATCAGCGCCGGAAGAGTCAGCAACCCGCAGAGCAGCAGCGCGGGAGCGCAAAGCAGCATCATCAAGGAAGCGTTCTTCGTGCTCAGGCGCGACGTCAGCAGAAGCCACGGCCCGCTGATCAGCGAGAGGCGCAACAGGCGGGCGATGCCTTGGGTGGAAAAGATGCCGTGGCTGACGGCATTTTTCACCCGACGGGGTGTGACTGGGGTCAAAGTTAGGGATAGGGACATGTCCGGGGCTATACGTGATCGTGTAAGACGGCAATGATTTTTTAATATTTCAGTGCTATAAACATCTGCGAAATTCCTCATTTTTGAAATTTGCCGCCACCTTTGTGGGGAAGGAACTCGGTCCCTTCGAACAAGTGGGCCTGCCGATGCCAGCGCCGCCGACCGCCAACTATCAGGAAATCCCGACCCTCGCAGATGATCTTCCTGCCCGGCTGCTGGATGAAGCGCGATGCCGAGAATGAAATCGTGGTGCTGGAGCTGGAGTCGGAAAACTGTCCGGCCACGCTGCCCACGAACTCGAAGGCGATCTGGGGGAATTGAGGGCTGAAAAGGTGGGGAGTGCGCAGAGGCTCGAAAGAGACGAGAAGGAGGTGATGGAATACGAGGGCGGGATGCAGCTTGAAGCGTTCTCATCCATGAGTTCGGTCGCGCTCATCGACGGCGCGGGCTTCCACGAAAGCCAGCGGAAAATGCTAACTGAAGCATTCAACCAAGCGAAGCAAAAGGGACTCTGGAACGACGGGCGTGCCGCCCAGCGGTTCCGGCGGGTCACCGGTGACGAACCCGTTAGTCTTATCGATTCGTTAGTGAAAGCGTTTCCTATATAATCTCCTGAACTGATCAAACACGGCCTCGGCGGAGGTGATATCTTGGTGAATGAAAAACCGGCAAATGCGGAGGTGAAAATTTCCGGCAAGGACAAGGTGCTCATCGTGTTCGGCGGAGATAAGGAATGTTATGCAGCCAAGAACCAAGCTGAGTACTTCGCAGAGGGTGTGCAGTCATGGTTTGATACAAACCGGACGATGGACCACGACCACAATCATATCCACACGCGGCAACAACTTAACGATTACGATTCGGGGCTGGCGAAGTTATGTGAAGAGGTTCTGGGAGATAGTGAGTGGAGGTTCATCTCACCCCGGCTGCGGGCTGGTAAGGATCACCTCCAAGGTTACGATCCCGCAAAATCGCCGACGGTGGTGAAGGCTGATTTCATCGAAACGGCGGCTCAGGATTATTATGACGAATACTGGGCCGACTATTGGCAAAGGTTGCGCGATAAGTATCCGGCTAAGCCGTGAGTGGAAGGGGGCAAATTGAATGGCACCAAGGAGCGGCGGACTCCGATCCGCCGCAGCCCATGAAGTGACGATGAAATGAGCCAAGCCGATCTTCATCGGCTTTCCATGGGCACGGCGATTTCGGAGATCACCGCTCCTTGAGGCTTCCGCCGCTTTCCATTCACACCACGCTTCGGCCTTGCGCTGGGGGCGGCAAACGGGTTTCTTGCGGCGTGGCGCTGCGGTGCCGAGATTGCGGGAGTTCATCATGGCCAATTGGAAAATCACAACCTGTGCGCTGCTTGGCGTGTCGATGCCGCTGGTGTCGTGTGCGATCCCGAAAGCGGCGGTGGTTGCGCCGCCGCCGGTCACTCAGAAAGTGGTGAAAGCACCGGAAGCCAGCGTCGAGGAGTCGCCTGTTCCAGCCTTGCCGGGCGATGAAATCCGGATGCCGCCTGGGATGGTCGGTTTGCCCAAGGATGAGGAATTCCGGGCGACCACTCCGGTGGCACCGCGGGCTGATCCGGGCGCGGGTTCGGTATTTGTCCGCCCGCCGACCGATCCGCCGTCGCGGGTGAAGCCGAAGCCGACGGAATAATCAACGCTGGTTAAAGCGCGACATCTCGCGCTGGGCCTCGCGCAGTTCGACGCGTTCCTTCAAATCTTGGCGCTGGTCGGAGTGGGTTTTGCCCTTGCCGACGCCGATCTCGACCTTGACGCGGCGGTTTTGCCAATACATCCGCAGCAGTGGCAGCGAGCAGCCTTTGACGGCGGTGGCGTTGGCAAGCTTGAGGATTTCCCGCTTGTGGAGCAGCAGTCGGCGCGGCCGTTTCTCGGCGTGGTTGTACCACTCGCCGGCGGTTTGCCACGGCTGGATATTGCAGCCGTAGAGGAAGAGCTGGTTGTTTTCGACGCGGGCAAACGCGTCCGAGATGTTGACTTTCCCGGCCCGGATCGACTTGACCTCGGTGCCCTTGAGCTCGATCCCCGCCTCGAATTTCTCCGTGATGTTGAAATCCCGCCCGGCCTTCCGGTTGGTGGCGATTTCCGCGCTCATGGGACGGTTGGGTGGTTAGAAATTCCGGTTAGGGAGCTTCCTTGTGCACCAATTTAATTTTGCCCTCGATGATTTCCGTGAGGGCGATGTCCGCCACGCCCATGCTCGGGCGGGTGGCAATCAAGGGGGACCGACCGCTGTTCAATTGCCGGACGCGCTGGGAGACCAGATTGACCAATACTAACGGGTCGGTGACAATTTCAGAGGCCTTATCGAGAAGATCGCTTTTCATAGGAGAACCGGGAAATCGCGAAATCGGCCTTGCTTGCTCAAACGGGATGACGTTTTCGGGAAGCGCGGTCAGTTTTTTTTCGCTCAAAACAATGGGATGGTGCAGAATTTCCGGCTTTGACGCCGGGCCGGTGGTCAAACCAGAGAATCGAGAATCTGACAAGCCTTATCTGGTTGTTTGTTGGGGAAAATTTCTGGGGTTCATTTCGGCATCAAGTCGATGCCGAATCGGCGGAGGACCACGACCGTCAGCCAGAACAAAATCACGGTGATCACGCAGTTTGCGGCCAGCGTGGTCCAGAAACCCCAGCCGTTGCGCAACATCCAAGGGATGATGAGAAACATCGGCAGGGTGGGGAGGACGAACCAAAAGGTGCCCTCGGCGTGGTTCGCGA
>JAYWDF010000605.1:0-1543 GCA_043779985.1 Akkermansiaceae bacterium
GCCCGGGGGAATCCCGTCAAACAACTCCAGCTTGGCGGGACCACGCCCTTCATTGCGTAAAATCAAGCGCACTTCCCCGGCTTCCCCCAAGGCAAAGCGACCGGGCAAACGCCGCTGCACCCCGATGGGCTTGCGCCCGTGCGCCAGGATCGCATCCGCCAAGACTCCGAGTGCCCCCACCCCGCCGAGCACCAGCCACGGCAACATCAGCCACGGCAGCACCGCGGCGATGACTGCGAGAAGCAACCACGCCATGGCCAGAGCCAGCAGTCGGGATGTCGGACTCATGAAATCTTATTGCCTGGGAGCCGGGACGCTTTCGACGATGGCTTGCAGGACTTCATCCACGTCCAAGCCGCTGATTGCGATCTCCGGCGTGAGTTGCACGCGGTGGCGGAGCACCGGCAGCGCCGCGCGTTTGATGTCGTCCGGGGTAACGAAGTCCCTGCCGTCGAGCGCGGCAAAGGCCTTGCCGATGCGCACCAGACTGATCGTCCCGCGGGTGCCGGCTCCGAGCGAAATCGAGCGCGACTCGCGCGTCGCCTGCGCCAGCGCCACCGCATAGCCCACGACTTCCGGCACCACCTGCACCGCGGCGGTCGCTTGCTGCGCGGCCACGATTTCCAAGGGCCCGCAAATCACCGCGACGCCGCTGTCCCAGCCACCGGGAGTCTCGGCAGCGGCGCGCGTGACGATCGCGCATTCCGCGTCACGCGCCGGATAGTCGATGAGCACCTTCATGATGAATCGGTCTAACTGAGCCTCGGGCAGTGGGTAAGTCCCCTCGTGCTCGACCGGGTTCTGAGTCGCGAGCGTCATGAATGGCGGGGACAGCCTCAAGGTCTCGCCGTCTATGGTGACCTGCTGCTCCTGCATGACTTCCAACAACGCGGCCTGGGTCTTCGCCGGAGCGCGGTTGATTTCATCGGCAAGAAGGAGGTTGGTGAAAACCGGGCCCTGCCGGAGCTGGAAGGTCTGGCTCTTCATGTCGAACAAGCGGAAACCCGTCACATCCGACGGCATCAGGTCCGGCGTGAACTGGATGCGCGCCGAGGCTCCGCCGAAGGTCTTCGCCAACGTGGTGACCAGGTGGGTTTTCCCCAGCCCCGGCTTTCCTTCCAGCAACACGTGCCCCCCGGCGAGCAGCGCCGCGAGAACCTGCTCGATCACGGTTTCCTGGCCCAGGATCACCCGGCCGATTTGTTCGCGCATCCGCTGGATCAGCTCTGCCAAGCTGCGGACCGGCTGCATTTCTGGAGCAATGGGGGCGTAGGGATCTGGATTCATCAATTCGTGAGTTAGTGGAGAACTTGAAGCAAACGTTGGAGATCGGCGGTGGTGCGGGTCAGAACCGTGGAGTCCGGCGGAGCGGCCTCGGCCAGTGCGCGGAACACCCGCTCGCGGGGCAACCCGGCCCGGTCGGCGAGAAATTGGAAAAAGTCTTCATCGCGGCGGCCTGCCCTCACGCAGACCCGTTGCCCGCGCTCGACGATCTGGGCGCGCAGCGGCGCGAGCAAGGCCACACCGCGGTCCAGCCGCCACT
>JAYWDF010000606.1:0-13098 GCA_043779985.1 Akkermansiaceae bacterium
GTTCATCAAACTTTCCGCCGTGCCCTGATAGACATCGCCGACATCGAGCAGCAGGGAGTCCGGTGCCTCCTTGCGCCACTGGCGGATGCACGACACGCAGCGAGCGAAACCGCCGACATCTTTCATGCCGCCATAGGTCTGGGTCGGCACGATGTGACCGTGGAGGTCGGTGGTGTGAAAAATGGAAATGGTGCGAGTCTGGTCCCCGCCCGCCCCCCATCCGAGCGTCGCAGTTCCAAGCCATGCTCCGGTTCCAGCAAGGAACTGGCGTCTCGTGTGCTCTAATCCACTCATCCGCCTACCATGCCCACGCCTCGGGTAAAGGCAAGCCACTGGATTTACAGCCTTGCCCTTGGCTCACGTCGGCCCATCTTGCCGTTCGCCTCATGCCGATTTTCTTTCTCATCATCGCCTGTGCTTTATGGGGCCTGAGTTTCCCCATCATCAAGGTGTTGCATTTGGAGCAGACAGCCCGCTTGCCGGGGACGTCCAGTCTGTTCCTCGCCTCGTGGCTGCAGGTTGCGAGATTCGGGGTCGCGACCGTCCTTCTCCTGCCATGGGTCCTCGGGCGCAAGCGGCCGAGCCGACCTGAAATCCGCCAAGGTCTGGTCCTGGCCATGTGGGGAGGCACCGCGATGTGGCTTCAGGCGGATGCTCTCGCCTACACCGAGGCCTCGACCTCGGCATTTCTAACGGGAGCCTATTGTGTCTTTCTGCCACTGTGGACCTGCCTGCGCTTGCGCGAAAAACCGGGTATCCGTGTAAGCAGTGCCACACTGTTAGTTCTTTTCGGTGGCGCCATCCTCTCCGGACTGAGGCCAGGCCACCTGAAACTTGGACGCGGGGAAATCGAAACCCTGAGCGCGGCGCTGCTTTTCACTTTCCAGATCCTGGCCTTGGAAAATCCGCGTTATCAAGGCAACCGCGGGCTTCCGGTCAGCGCCGTCATGTTTCTCGGGATCACCGTTGTCTTTATCCCCGTCACCCTACTCGGGGCTCGGCGCTTGGAAGACTGCTTCACCACAGGCGCGTCATTTCAAGCGGTCGTTCTCGTTGCGAGTCTAGCCCTGTTCTGCTCATTCGCAGCCTATGTGCTCATGAACGTTTGGCAGCCACGGGTTTCCGCGGTTGAGGCCGGACTCATCTACACCAGCGAGCCGGTATTCACGGCCATTTACGTCCTGTTTCTTCCGGCGGTTCTCGGCAGCTTCATCCGGGGCAGGTACGCCAATGAATCGCTCACGCCGCAGCTCGTCATCGGCGGATCATTGATCCTGGCGGCGAATCTGATCATGCAATGGCGCCGGGCACCCCACTTGCCGCAAAGCGGGCCGATCCCCTAGACGCGACCCGGGCTCTACTCGAAGCCGAATGTTTTACGCCGCAGCGGTTGAAGTCGGAACCGGCCGCCATTGGCTTGCCGGAGCGGATCGAACACCGAGTCCATCCCCACGGACTTAATCTCACATACCTGGGCCATCAACTCGCCGAGGCGGCCCTTGGGAAATCCCCGTTCTTGGAACCAGCTCAGATACTCCGGCGGGAGATCCATGATAGGTACTCCGGCCGGGGGATAGGCTTTGATGCCAAATTTCCCGAAAGGAATCCGTGTCTTGCCGATCTCGAGGAGGAGATTGCGAAAGTCTTCCCGGTCGATTTCAGTGAAGTCCGCCATGGGACCAGCTTAGTTTTTCGCCGTTGCCGGAGCGACTGGCTTCGGGCTGTTCGCCTTCAATGCCGCTTCCGTCTGACTCTTGAACCACGGGTCGTATTGATCCTTGGGAAGCACCTCCATGGAGCCCACCATGTTGCCATGACCCTCGCCGCAAAGCTGGGCACAGACCACGAAAGTCTCCAAGGACTTGATCGGCGTGAACCACATCGGGATTTCGCGACCAGGGATGGCGTCCTGCTGGATCCGCATCGGCACGATGCAGTAATTGTGGATCACGTCCTTGGTGCCGATGTTGAGCACGACTGGTTGGTTGACCGGGAGCTTGAGAATCGGGCTGGTGAAGTCGTCGAGTGCATTGGGATCGGTGTAATCAATGCCGAGATCGTTGGTGCCGGAAATCAGGTTGGGATCGCGACGGCCGAACTTGTTATCAGCGCCGGGATAGTGGTAAGTCCAACCAAACTGCCAACCGACAACCCGCACGCGGTTCGGATTGAGGTTCTGAACATTCTTCCAACTGTCCACGCGCTCGGCCCAGAGCGGGAACGCAAATCCCAGGAGCAAGACCGCTTCCACGATGATCACGCCAACTTCGAGGTGGCTGGAAAGATGGCTCTTCACCCCTTCATAGGAGGCCTTGGGATTGTTCTTATGCCAGAATCGGAAAATGCAGTAGAAGAAGAAGAGCGTCCACCCGACAAACAAGGCGATCATGAACCAATGGACGACGTCGATCATGTGATCGACCTGTCCGCCGTGGGCGGAAAAGTTTTCTGGGATGCCGAGAAATTTTGAAGGGCTCATATCAATGGAAATTCTAATACTTAAATACTAAATCTGAAACAAAGCGGTCAGTGCGGACTGGCGGGGCCCACGTAGTCGTCGGAAAGCGTGGGGTCCAGATTCGCCTTCTCACGACGGGCAAGAAAGACCATAAAATAACCAACTCCACCGAGCATGGCGACGACCACGCCGAGCAGGAAGAAAATCGACCAACCCGCAGCGTCTCCACCACCGGCGATCATCGTGTCACGGCAGGTGGCACACGCGAGAAACTGAGTCATGGGATTCATGGAAGATTCAGGTAGATTGGGAAATAGCGCGGAGTGCGAATCAAATGTGATTGCGGGTAATTTTACGACGGAAATAGACGCCATAGACGGGCATCAGCAAGGCACCCAGGACACCCACGATACCGAGTGCGGTCGTCATGCCTGAACGCTCGGGCACAAAGACAAAGGCCCACCATGCCAGAAACCCGCAGAGCAGTGTGCTGACAGTCACGAAGACGATGTGAAATCCTTTGAGCGACATGGGATAAGTGGGTATGAGAGATTACTTAAGATTGAATAACGCCTTGGAATCGGAATTTTCAATGGGATCGTAAATGGCAAGCGCAGTAAGGAAGGCCAGACTGCAAACCATGCACAGACCGGAGCCAAAGAGCCAGTAAACCGCCTTTTTCTCGTGATTAAGGTGCATGAAGATCGATGCGACCAAAGTCGCCTTAATGGTGGCGATGGTGAGTCCGAGGATGCAGTCCCACTTGTCGAAGCCATGGGCACCGACATCGAACTGCGGCACAGTTGCGATCAGCACGGTCGTGATGGTGCCTAGGAACAAGATCCCGCCAATGAACAAATAGGTGCGGATCGACTTCTTTATTGCTTCTGGAGTATCGGCCATGGAATTGGAGTTTGAAAAGTTGGATGAGGATATCGAGAGTTACATCAAATACAAGATCGGGAAAACGAAGATCCAAACAAGGTCGACAAAGTGCCAGAACAGGCCGCCGATTTCGACGCGGTTGGCAAGCCACTCGGGATTGGAAAGATACATCTTCCTGCCGAAAAACAAGTAGTAGGAAAGCACGAGCGCCCCGCCGATGACGTGCAGGCCGTGCAGGCCGGTGATTGTGAAATAGATGGCATAGTAGGTGTTCCATGCCGGAGTGAATTTCGCAGCAAAGCCGACTTGCTCCCGTGGCACCGAGAAGCCGGGGAAAGTCTCGTCACCGCGAGCCTCGTAATTGGGTCCCATGAACTCTTCCTTGAGCGCATCCTGGGTTGAAAGTTTGGCGCGTCCTTCGTCTTCCGCCTTCTTGGCGAAATCCTTCCAGCCGATGCGGTAGAGCTCCTTGTGGGTGGGAACGAGTCTTGGATTTCCATCCTTATCGACACCCTTTTCCTTGAGCAACTCCGCTTTCAACTTCGCGACTTCTCCCTGGTGCCAAGCCCAGGCTTGTTTGGCAAACGGGCTGCTCTTGAGCAACCACGAGTTCTCGATAGCGACTTCCGGATCGATGCCCTTCTCCTTGGCCTTCATGACAAGGTGTTGGAAGTCGATGGCATCGACATGGTGGAAAACCATCGGACTTTCAAGTAGTTTGCCCTCGACCACGGTATCGTCGCGCAGACGGGATTGGCCATCAGCCTCCTGGATATCACGCGGATGAAAATCGAATTTCGCGGGCGGCTCAACCGTGAAGGCTGCGGTAGAAACCTCGGTCAACAACTTGGGGGCCAAGGCGGCCATATCGATATTCACACCCGACGAAATCTGCCAATCGCGTTTGCCCGGGTGGGCGGCATGGGCCTTGACCCATTCGTCGCGCAACGCGGCGGTGCGGTAGGCGGCATTGTTTTTCCCGGCAGCGAGACGGGCGGTTTCCAAGCGCTTGAGAAGTTCCTCGGATAGAGGCTCACCCGCCTTGGCGATCACCTCTGGTGCCTGGCCTGCTTTGGTGACCAGCGCAACATCGGCGGCAAGGCCGATTTTCGAATGATGGTGCTCGGCTTGGATCAGAATTTCCTCAAGCCACGGCTTGTAGAAGCGACGGGTATTGAAAGTGAGCTTGGAGGTTTCGATGAAAATCAAATTCTCCTCAATTTCGTGGCCCTTGTGATCGAGGACAGGTTTGCCTTCTTCCTCTTCTTTACCCAAGTGGCCTTCGATGACGGTGTAGTCCTTGAGGCGCAGCGCTTGGTGATGAAGCTTGACGTTGTACTCGATGCCCTTGAGGACCATGAAGATCAGGGCACAGAACACTGTGATGCCCATGAAAATCTGGAACTTGCGCCAATCACGCATTTTCAAAGACGCCCATGCGAAGACCACCGTGACCGAGGAGCCGATGAGCACGAAGGTATTGATCAGACCCGGCAGCACGGGCAGGGTTCGCTCAGGCCATGGATAATCCGCGCCGAGGCGGAGGAAGACATAGGCCGAGAAGAAGCCGCCGAAAAGCATGACTTCGGAAGCGAGGAACAACCAGATCGCGATCTTCGAGTTGAAGAGGCCGGTGTCCTTTCGGGGTGTGACGACGTAGGGAATTTCCATTTGAAAAAAGGAAGGCTGGTGGAGTGATAGGCCGCAGGGACTTGGTTGAAATGAGGAACTGGAAGCTTAGTGCTTTTCCGACGGCTTGTCCGAGGACTCGAGATGCTTCGGCGCAACCCATTGAGGGAGGAAATCCTCATCACAATCCGGACGGCTGTATTCGTATGGACCGCGGTAGGTAACAGGATCCTTGAGGAAGTTGCCGTGGCCTGGAGGTGTCGGGGTGGCCCACTCAAGGGTCGTTGCGTCCCAAGGGTTGTCGTTTTCAACCTTTTTACCAAACTTCCAGGCGAACAGAAGGTTGATGATGAACGGGAGCTGGAAGACGGCCATGGTCCAGGCACCCCACGACATCAGGATATTCATGTCGATGTGCTGAACGACGGTTTTACCGAAGATGTTCACACTATCAGCGGCCTGCGAGAGATAGGCATCGCCTCCGTTATACCAACGGCGATGGAATCCAGCCATACCTTGGACGAGCATCGGGAAGAAGATCAGGTTCATGCAGATCAAGCTGGGCCAGAAGTGCAGGTGGTTGAGCGTCTTACTCATGAAGCGACCGGTGATTTTCGGATACCAGTGGAGAACGCCGGCAAAGAAGCCGAAGAGGATCCCCGGTGCCACGACGTAGTGGAAGTGACCGATGACGTAATAGGTGTCATGCAGGTGAAGGTCGGCAAGGTTGAAGGCCAGCGGCAGGCCGGTGAGGCCACCGATGCCGAACATCGGGATGAAAGCGCATGCCCACATCATCGGCGGAGTGAAGCGGATCGATCCGCCCCAAAGGGAAATCAACATCGCGGTAATGATGACCACGGACGGGACGGAGATCAGCACCGTAGTCGTTTGGAAGAAGGTGGAAACCGCAGCGCCCATCCCGGTCATATACATGTGGTGGGCCCACACGACGAAGGAAAGGAAGCCGAGCACCAGAACCGAGTAGACCATCGACTTGTAACCCCACAGCGGTTTGCGGGTGTTGACCGGAATGATTTCCGCGACGCAAGCAAAGGCTGGAAGTAAAAGCACGTAGACTTCCGGGTGGCCGAGGAACCAGAATAAGTGCTGGAACAGCAGCGGCGATCCACCGCCGGAGAGGTCGGCGAGGCCCTCGCTCTTGGTGAAGAGTCCGGAAGGCATGAAGAACGACGAGTGCCCCACGCGGTCCATCAACTGCATAATACCGGCAGCTTCAAGCGGCGGGAAGGCGAGGAGGAGCAGGAAGCCCGTCACCAGCATCGACCAGACGAAGAAAGGCATCCGCATCCATGTCATCCCCCGGACCCGGAGATTGATGATGGTGGTGATGAAATTGACCGAACCAAGAAGCGAGGAGGTGATGAGGCAGACAAGTCCAATAAGCCACTGCGTCTGACCTGCAAGCCATTGGTTGACCACTTGTCCGTCGGCGAAACCCGCGAGCGGCGAGTAGTTGGTCCAGCCGGATTTGGCGGAGCCGGACTCGAGGAAGAACGACGAGCACATGATCAAGCCACCCACCAGATAGACCCAGTAGCTGGCCATGTTGAGACGAGGAAAGGCCATATCCGGCGCCCCGATTTGAAGCGGCGTCACATAGTTACCGAAAGCGCCGAAGCCAAGCGGCACGATTCCAAGGAACACCATGATCGTCCCGTGCATGGCACCGAACATGTTATAGGTCTCCCCCGTCACTTTGCCGTCCTGCAACCAGCGGGCCTTCCAGCCATCGGTAAAGATCCAGCTCATCCACTCCGGCAGTGGCTGATGCGGATACGCAATGCTCCAGCGCATCACCATCATCAGATAGAATCCAAAGGCCAAGAAGCACATGGCGGTGATTCCATATTGAAGACCGATCATCTTATGGTCCGTGGAAAAGATCCACTTCCGGATAAATCCCGGATCGTGGTGGTGATCCTCGTGATGATCTTCGTGGTGGGCATCGTGCCCGGTGTGTGAGGTGGCGTGAGAGCTCATAATTCCGTCGTGCGGCGTGGGTGAATCCTAAAGCGAGGAAGTGAATCACAGGGACTGTGAAACGGCTTCAGTGGTTTCGGATTAAGGGAAAGGAGTGGGAGTGGTAGAATCTGTGAATGAATGAACTGGATAAAGTCCTGGTGGTGGGAATCCGGTGTTAAATACCCCGGTTTAGGGAACCTTTTTAGCCGGAGCCAAGGTGATAGGGTCGAGCAATGTCTTAGGATCAAGCTTTTCACCGGGAAGGTCTTTGACGTGATCGGCAGTAAGTTCCTCACCAGTCACAGAGTTTCCAGCCTTCTTGCGAGCGCCGGAGATCTCAATGGCGGATTTGGCCATTTCCGTGGTGATTACGTCCCCCTTGGTATTGCCAAAGTTGTTCCGGACATAAGTCATGATCCCGGCGAGATCCTCGGGAGCCATGCCGATTCCTTGCGGCGGCATCACTCCGTAGGTGGTTCCGTTACTAACCGGACCTTGAAGGCCGTTGAGAATGATCATCGCGAAACGTTCGGTCTCACCGTTGGCCCAGGCAGAACCCACCAAGGAAGGGAAAGTGGAGCCATTTCCTTTCGCGTCTGAACCGTGACAGCCATTGCACTTGGCGGAATAGATTTTCGCACCCTTCGCCATGTAGGCTGCCAGCGCTTCCTTAGGCACCGGACCCGTGTCCTCTGCGCCACCGGCCGGAGCCCGGACGTAGCCGGGACGAAAACTGGAACCGTAGGCAAACAAGTTTCCACCGCCACCCAGGATGGCGCCGGCGATCAGCATGACCACACCGCAAGCCACGAAGGCCCAGAGGGACACCGGTTGGATGCCATTTTCAACGATCCGATTCTCACGGGCGCACGCCGCGGCTTCGCGGACGACACGGCCGTGGGCCTCGGTCACGTTGATCGACTCGTCAAGGTCGGGATTCTGGTTAGACTGGGACATGTTCGAAAATAAGTAGGAAGGAGATTAATTCAAGGGATCAACCTTTGTTTTTAGGCGGTGCGAAGTTCAGCACAGCCGGCACGGCCTGATCTTTTTTGAGCGACAACAAATACGAGACCAATGCCCGCGCATCCGAACTCGGAACCCACTCTTTACCCTTTTTCGACTTGAAAGGCAGTGGTTCCGCCGACGGATTCCCGGTGATCCGGCGCTCGGTGAAGAGGAAGCGGAAGGACGGACAAGTCGACTTCCACCGCTGAGGCTCCTGACGCGGGTTGTAGAGGTGCGCATACAACCACTGAGCAGGATCGCCACCGACGGCGTAGATCGACTCGACGCGGCGTCCAAGATTGGATAGATCCGGCCCCATGCGGGAAATACCGATTTGGGCGAACTTTTCGCCGAAGAAATCATACGCATTGGTTTCGCGACGGGTATCGCCACGATCCGGGTCCGCTTTCAAACCACCCCAGTCCAGACGATACAAATCATTCCCTGCATAAGTCGGACGAATGACTTGAGTGTGGCAGAGGTAGCACCCGTTTTCCGCATAGACCAAGGCACCATCCGCCACGCGACCGGTGCGCTTGGGGAAGAAAATACCATTGGTGCCATCTTTCGCTTCGGAAAGCTCGATGGGGGCAAGATTGCGCATTTTGACGAATGGCACGACCACGACGGTAAGCCAAGCGACGCCAAAGGTGGCGGATAGACCGAGAACGAATATGCGGAAGCTCATGAAATTTGAGGTCGGAAGTTGATCACCTTAGTGGGCGGCAGCGTGGCCAGGACCGGCGTTGTCGATGTCACCCTCTTCGCCATGCGGGCTGGGACCATGACCGTGTGCCGAGACCAGGAGGGTCGGGTGCGAACTGCGCCGACCGAGGCGCAACCACATCAAGGTGAGATGAATGAAAAAGAACACGTTAGAGAAAAGGATGAAGCACCAGGCAATCGTAGTACCGACCGCATAAGGAAAAGCGCGAGTCGCGGCGGCGTCCCAAGGTTGCTGCCAGTCCTCCTGGCCGATCCCCTGCTCCAGGCCGCCCAGCAGTGAGAACAATGCTACGGCGATGATCCCGTAAACCGAGAACAAGAAGTGGATTTTGATCAGACGCCGGGACAACCACTCGCGGCGGGTCACCCGCGGGACGATGAAGTAGACTGCACCGAACATCACGAAACTGAAGAACCCGTAAAGAGCGAGGATTTCAAATCCATAGCCGGACATTGAAAACTGCGTGAGAGGAAGGGTGGATTCAGGCAGATTAAGAAACACAGCGGACACCGCAAGCAGGACTAGGCCACCGATCCCGGCGATGGTGAACCGCAGCGATGGACTGCCTGACAGCACCTCGGGTGCGGAAAGCGCCGTCCGCAGAATATTGAGGGCGGCGGTGATGGCCGGCACGAAAATCATCACCGTCGCGGCTGCGCCAAGATAAGGCAACATATACGGAATCGGCGCACCACTCAACTTCTGCATTCCCGCCCACGGCGCGATGACCGCGAGGGACCAGAAACCGAGTTTTGCCAACGAATAACTGTAGACCGCATGGCCTGTGACCTTGGGAGCCAGGTAATACGCCGTCCCCAGTGCGACCGGGGTGAAAAACAAGAACATCAGTGCCGATTTATACCATGCATTGATCCCTGCTGCCATCACCGGGTGACCTGGCAGGCAATGAAGTAAAGTATTAGCCGTGATAAAGATCCACGGGAACCAGATCATCGCAGCGAGAAGATACCACTGCGAGATATAAACATGACCCTCAGGGCGGACACGGAACTGAATAAACGACCAGATCACGATCGCAAAATAACTGACAAGCAGCACGGGCCAGGTGAATGCGGGGAATTCCATCCATGGCATCCCCGTGCTGAAACCCGCAAGGATTCCCACCAGTCCTGCCGCCACACCGAGATTCCAGATGTGACCAGCAGTTAGAATCAATCCCGCAGCCGTGCACTCTTTCCGAGAGAGGCGGGCCATCAACCAGATGATGACCGCGAACGCGGCTTGAAATCCCCACCCGTAGATAAACGCATTGATGTGGGCTGGAAAAACCCGGCCATAAGTGAGCCACGAGCAACCGGTCAAAAACTCCGGACTGTGCACCTTCGCCGAGGAAATGATCCCGAGGATGATCGACACCGCGAGCCATGCGGCGCCGCTCGTCAGGAAAAACATCACCGGGTGACGCAGCGAACGGTCGATCCCCGCACGTAGCAAGGCGTCCTGTTCAGTTGTAGTTGGATTGGCTGAAGACATCGGCTTTGAAGATAATGGAGAAATTACGGTTTGGTGAGTTCGGCAGCAGTGACCTGCGGTTTACCCACCTCGCTGCGAAGCGCGGCGACTTGCCCAGGCTTCACGGCAGACGCCTTGTTGCCGAAGCTGTTGCGAATGTAAGTGAGCACACCGGCGATCTGCTCATCGGTTTGGTAGCTGAGTGCCGCCATGCCGCCTGGCATGTTGTACTCCTTGCCCGACACCGTGATCGGACCTTGCAGGCCGCGCAGTTGGATACGGATCAGATTGGAGACCGGGCCCGCCACCCAATCAGATCCCGCGAGTGGCGGTGCGATCGGGCCACCCTCCCCGTTCTGGCCATGACAGGCGGCGCAGAGCATGAAGGACATCTTCCCAGAAGCCATGACCGCAGGATCGATGGGTTCGTCAGTGGCAGCAGGGGCGTCGATTGCCTTGGTATCCACAGCAGGCGCCGCAGCAAGTTTCTTGGCGGTTTCTGAACCGGGAACGACGTGTGCTGGCTTCTCCACAGCGACCGGCTTGGACAATACGAGTTGCTGGCCGACGGTGACCATCGCGGACTCGATGGCCTCCGCGGACAGATTTGCCGCTTGCGCAGCATCGATTTTCGCCTTGGTCACATAGCGCGGTTCGGCGGCCTTGTCCTCCATCGTGGCAGGAGTGGAGCTATTGAATGACCAGATCACTCCGAGCAGCAGCGCGAAGATAAAGAAGGTGCCGATACCCCACCAGAAAGTGGTGAAGCGAAGGATCGGATTGTCGCGGGTTGGGTCCATGTGCAAAGAAAAGATCAGTTGGAAACGTTCGCAGATTCAAGGATGCGAGGATCGCGGTTCGGATAGAGCGAGTGCTGGCCGAGGGCACGGACCAGAAAGAACACGAAAGCCGCACCGATGGTGACGAAGGCGAGGATGTCCCCCCAGAAGGCGCCGGGAATGGAGACTTGGATCTCACCGAAAACTTCGGGCTTGATATTGCCAAGGGAGATACCGCGCTCGGGGATCACGATCAGATAGTGATCGAGCGCATGCATGCATAAGGTGTAGACTGCGACGACCGAGAGCAGCTTCGGATTTTTCTTCAGCCATGCTTGGAGAAGGACGACGAAGGGCACCACGAAGTGACCGAACACCAGCACATACATCGCCGTGTTCCAGTTTCCAGTATTCCGGATGGAGAAATAGGAAGTCTCTTCGGTGATGTTCGCATACCAGATCAGGAAGAACTGCGAGAAGGTGATGTAGGCCCAGAAAGTCGTGAAGGCGAACATCAGCTTGCCCATGATGTGGAAATGCTCCGGACCGGTGACGTGCTTCAAGTGGCCTTGGCTCTTCAACCAGGTGCACACCAGAACGATCACCGCCATCGAGTTCAATGCGGCGCCAGCGAACAGGTAAACACCCCACATCGTGGAAAACCATTTATAATCCAGCCCCATCGCAAAGTCGAATCCGGTGAAGGTGATCGTCAGTGCGAAAATGATCAGCGGATAGTTCGAGTGATAGCGGGCCTTCAGCAGGCGCGCGGTTCCCGGATTCGGGTCGGTATCCTGAGCGGTGGAAATCCGGCGCAGGAGAACGGCAACCGAACTGAAGACGATGCCGTAGAATGCCACCCGGCCATACCAGAACACCCTATTCATGAACCAGTACTTGTTATAGAGCAGATGGTCATGGTGGTGTAGATACTCCTTCACATCACCGGGAGCAGCGCGGTGAATGTTCATCCACTCATACAAATACTGCTGCACCTGTGGGAAAAGCAACGGAATGCCGAAGAGAAACATCCAAGGAAACGTCGAGCCCACGTTTTCAAAAGTCCGGCGGACCGAAGTGCCCCAACTGGCGTTCGAGACGTTGTGCAACAAGGTCCAGAAGACCGCGCCGATCGGGAGGGTTAGGAAAAAGTAGAATGCAAACAACCAAGAGTAGGCAAAGGAGCCGCGGGTCTTTTCCGGGGCGAAGAACAGCAGATACAGGCTGATGACAGTGCCGAGAACCGCCACAATCAGGGCAATGCTCTTCACCTTCGATGTCTTCGAAGTATCTAGGTGATCGCCGTTGATCGCGATGTCTGCGGAGGTGACGTGGTGGTGGGCCATTTCGATAAAATCAGGAAAGAGTTATTGCGCCTTGGCTTGAGCCTCTTTGGCAGTCTGGAGGGTGCGGACGTAGGCGATAATTGCCCAGCGGTCATTCACCGGAATGTTGTATCCGTAGCCGCCCATCATGCCCTTGCCGTTAGTGATCGTTTCAAAGATCCGACCGTCCGGGTAGGACGCAGCCTTGAAGGTATCAAGATGGAAGTTGGCAATGCCGGGAACGCCGTATTGACTGGTCACGCCCATGCCGTCGCCGGACTTGCCGTGACACACCGCGCAGTAGATCCCAAAACGCTCCTTGCCCCGGTGGAGCAGCGCCTGGGCGCTCTCGGCAGTGAGCTTTAGCTCCTCGGGCATGCCTGACCCAAAGTAATCCCCGACGTGGCCGGTGTAGTAGTAGCCGGTTTGCCCGCCGAATTCGTATTCAGGAATCCCACCGATGGATTGCTCGCCCGCCGCGTTGAAACCGCGGGGTTGAGTCTGGGCGACGGGAAGGCGGCTGCCATGGCCATCCGCGAAGAACGGATCGGGCTTCTGGGCGCGGATCTTATCCTGCTCGTCCATGTCCGGGAAAATTCGGATCGGAGGCTTGGAGAATTTCTGGCCGCGGATTCCGAAGATTCCGACGACAAGCAACGCGATCAGCGCGTAGGTGAGGAAAAAGTATCGCATCTAAAGTTTAGAATTTAGGATTTAAGATTTATGTTTTTCACCCTCAGTCCTCTTCCTCAACGAGCTCGATATTCGCTCCGCCGATCTCGGCGAGCAGGTCGCGGGTGCCGTTGGGGCTGAATTTCGGATCGCGCG
>JAYWDF010000607.1:0-4801 GCA_043779985.1 Akkermansiaceae bacterium
GGACTGGCTGATCGACATCGGGCCGGGGGCCGGGGCTGCGGGTGGGGAGTTGTTGGCGGCGGGGGTGCCGATGGAGATTGTTTCGCCGACGGGGGAGTGGCTGAGGGGGAAGAAGACGGGGGAGACGCGGCGACCGGTGATCGCCGCTACGGATGGGGAATTGGTGATCCGGGGAGCGCGGGAGCACAACTTAAGGAATCTGGATGTGGTGATTCCGCTGGGGCGCCTGGTTTGCCTGAGCGGGCCGAGCGGCAGCGGGAAGTCGACCCTGGCGGACGATATTTTGCGGCGGGTGCTGGCGCGGCATTTCAACGGCTCGGGCGAGGCACCGGGGGCGCATGACGGGATCGAGGGGCTGGAGTTGATTGAGAAATGCGTGGTGGCGGATCAATCGCCGATCGGGCGCAGTCCGCGGTCGAATCCAGCGACGTTTACCGGTGTGTTTGATCTGGTGCGGGATCTATTTACGAAGCTGAATCTGTCGAAACAGCGCGGCTACGGGCCGGGGCGGTTTAGTTTTAATGCGGCGGGCGGGCGTTGTGAGCGCTGCCAGGGCAACGGGCGCTTGAAGATCGAGATGCATTTTTTGCCGGACGCTTGGGTGCCTTGTCCGGCGTGTGGCGGACGGCGCTTCAATCGCGAGACGCTGGAGGTGACCTATAAGGGGAAATCGATCGCGGAGGTGCTGGGGCTTTCCGTGGCCGAGGCGCGGGTGTTTTTCCGGCCGATTCCGAAGATTCATCGGATTTTAGAGACGCTGGAGGACCTCGGCCTGGGGTATTTGCAGCTGGGGCAGCCGGCAAACACGCTTTCCGGCGGCGAGGCGCAACGGCTGAAGCTGGCGGTGGAATTGGCGCGGCCCCAGGCACCGCACACGCTGTATCTGTTCGACGAGCCGACGACCGGGCTGCATTTCGGCGATGTGGAGAAGCTGCTGAAGGCCTTTTTCCGCCTGCGGGAGGCGGGGCACAGCGTGCTGGTGGTGGAGCATCATTTGGACGTGATCGCCGCTGCGGACTGGGTGATCGAGCTGGGACCGGGCGGGGGAATTCACGGCGGAGGGCTCGTGGCGGAGGGGCCTCCGGCATTGATTCGAAAAAATCGAAATTCACCCACGGGGCGGGCATTGACGGCAAACAAGCACTAGGAAACTTGCTGAACCCTCATTCATGGGGAATGTCAGGTGATTTTTTTAAATTTCCGGTGGACAATTCTGCCGATGGCCGTTACCGACCTCGCCTCTTGACGAGGCTTCCGCCTCTGGAGAACTTAGGCTGCGTAGCTCAGCGGTAGAGTAGGGGACTCATAAGCCCTTGGTCGGCGGTTCGAATCCGCCCGCAGCCACCAAGTTTTTCAACCAAACGCCGCTTCTGATTTAAAATTAGAAGAAAATACCAAAATAGGGCTTGTCAGGTTGGGTTCGGCTCCTAGAGTCGCCCCCCCCACACCGAGGGCCGCTGACGATTGGATTCGAAGCGGCTCAAATTACAGGGAAAATTTATCGGGTGCAGCTCCGGAAAAAAGCTTCTACAAGGTCTCCTTGTCGTCGCGCCGGTTTGCCCAAATGCAAAACCAGAACCACGCAGGAAATCATGCCGACCATCAATCAGCTCGTTCGCAAGGGACGCCTCACTCCGGCCGAAAAGTCGAAGTCACCCGCTCTCGTGAACTGCCCACAGCGCCGCGGAGTTTGTCTCCAAGTCATGACGCGCACGCCCAAGAAGCCTAACTCGGCTCTCCGTAAAGTGGCCAAAGTTCGCCTTACCAACGGATTCGAAGTCATCGCCTACATCGGCGGTGAAGGGCACAACCTGCAAGAGCACTCCATCGTCCTCGTTCGCGGCGGACGGGTGAAGGACCTTCCAGGTGTGCGTTACCACATCGTCCGTGGCTCGCTCGATACCCTCGGTGTCGACAAGCGCCGTCAAAGCCGTTCGAAATACGGTGCCAAGCGTCCTAAACCCGGTGCCGTCGCCGCTCCTGCCAAAAAAGGCGGGAAGAAGTAATTCATCCGTTTTAACCAAACACTAACTTCCACCGCCATGCCACGCCGCAAGCGCATTTTCACCAAGCCTGACCGTCGCGATCCTCGCTATGACAGTCCTCTCGTCGGTCACCTCATCACCAAGGTGATGGAAGACGGCAAGCGTTCACTCGCCCAACGCATCGTTTACGCCGCCATCGAGCGCGCTAACGAAGGTGTCGACACCGTCGATCCTCTCGAAGTCATCACCCGTGCGGTGGAAAACACCAAACCACGCGTGGAAGTGAAATCCCGCCGCGTCGGTGGTGCTACCTATCAAGTGCCGCTCGAAGTTGCTGCCGATCGTTCCGAGTCGCTCTCCATGCGTTGGCTCGTCAACTACGCTCGCAACCGCAAGGGCACTCCGATGCACGTCGCTCTCGCCAACGAGATCAAGGACGCTGCAAACAACCAAGGCAGCGCCGTCCGCAAACGCGACGATGTGCACAAGATGGCGCAAGCCAACCGCGCCTTCGCTCACTTCCGTTTCTAATTCGACCCTAGCGCTCTAGCGAATTTCCAAGTGAATCCGAATAGTCCAAACCGCCAATACGTGCTCGAGCGCACCCGAAATATCGGGATCGCTGCGCACATTGACGCGGGTAAGACGACGCTCACCGAGCGGATCCTGTTCTACACAGGCATGATTCACAAAATCGGCGAAGTCCACGATGGTGGCGCGACGACCGACTGGATGGAGCAAGAGCGCGAGCGTGGAATTACCATCACCTCCGCCGCCGTCACCACCGAGTGGTGGCAGCACGAGGAGGAGGGAATGACCAAGCTTTTCCCCGGTCAGAAAAACAGGATCAACATCATTGATACCCCTGGCCACGTTGACTTCACCGCTGAAGTCGAGCGCTCCCTCCGCGTCCTTGATGGTTGCATCGTGGTTTTCTGCGGAGTTGCCGGCGTCCAACCGCAGTCCGAAACCGTCTGGCGTCAGGCTACCAAATACAACGTTCCGCGGATCGTGTTCGTCAACAAGATGGACCGCACCGGCGCTAACTTCGACAACGTCTTCGGCGAGGTGAAGGATAAGCTCGGCGCGAACGCTGTCCGCATTCTGATCCCGATCGGTTGCGAAGATCACCTGATTGGTCAGATCGACGTGGTCAACCAGAAGGCCGTCTATTTCTCAGACGACGACAAGTTCGGCTCGACCTACACGGTCAAGGAACTCGAAGGCGACCTCATCGCGCTCTGCGAAGAAGCACATGACGAACTTGTCAACGCCGTCGCCGATGTCGATGAACTCGTAGGTGAAAAGTTCCTCAACGAAGAGGCAATCACCCTCGAAGAACTCAAGCAAGGCATCCGCCGCGCGACGATCGCTAACAAGCTGGTCCCTGTGGCCGGTGGTTCTGCTTTTAAAAACAAAGGTGTCCAGTATCTGCTCGATGCGGTCATCGATTACCTTCCAAGCCCGCTCGACATTCCGTCAGCGATCGGCATGGACCCCGATGACCACGATAAGCAAATCGAAGTGGTCACCTCGGATAACGAAAAATTCGTCTCCCTCGCGTTCAAGCTCTGGGCCGACAAGTTCGTTGGTAAGCTCGTTTTCTTCCGCGTCTATTCCGGCGTCATCCGCAAGGGCGACACCGTTTATAACCCGCGCACCCGCCGCTCGGAGCGTGTCGGTCGTTTGATTCAAATCCAAGCGAACGAGCACAAAGACATCGACGCCTGCTACTCCGGCGACATCGCTGCGATGGTCGGCATCAAGAACGTCACCACCGGTGACACCTTGGCCGCCGATAAGCACGACGTCGTCCTCGAGCCCCCGACTTTCCCGGAACCGGTCATCTCGATGGCTGTCGAACCGAAGACCGTCGCCGACCAGGAAAAACTCGGTCTCGCCCTCGGTCGCCTTTCCGAAGAGGACCCGACCTTCATGGTCAAGACCGACGAGGAAACCGGCCAGGTCATCATTTCCGGAATGGGTGAACTTCACCTGGAGATCATCATCGATCGCATCCGCCGTGAGTTCAAAGTCGAGGCTAACACCGGCGCTCCGCAAATCGCTTACCGCGAGACCATCACCCAAGCCGCTGGCGGCGAAGGCAAGTTGATCAAGCAGTCCGGCGGTCGTGGCCAATACGGTCACGTGGTCCTTTCGATCAAGCCGAACGAAAAGGGCAAGGGCCTCACCATCGAAAACAAAGTCATCGGTGGCGCCATTCCCAAGGAATATATCAACGCCGTTTATAAAGGCATCACCGAATCGATGACCAACGGTGTCATCGCCGGTTATCCAGTGATCGATGTGCTGGTAGAAATCCTCGACGGATCCTACCATGACGTCGACTCCAACGAAAACGCTTTCACCATGGCGGCGATTTTCGCCATGAAAGACGGCTTCAAGAAAGCCAAGTCGATCCTTCTCGAGCCGATCATGGCCGTGGAAGTCTCGACTCCTGACGATTACCAAGGTGACGTCATGGGAGATCTCAGCCGCCGCCGCGGTCAGATCCAAAACACCGAATCCAAAGGCAAGCTCTCCATCGTGCATGCCAATGTCCCTCTCAAAGAAATGTTCGGCTACTCGACCGCCGTTCGTACCCTCTCCTCGGGCCGCGCTTCTTATGCGATGACACCATCGCATTTCGAGCAGGTTCCGAAGAACATTGTCGAAGAAATCGTCAGCGACCGCATGGGCTAACTCGCCCCTTCTCCTAACTCACGCAAACCGCCAACTAAATCTCCACTATGGAAAACCAGAAAATTCGTATCCGCCTGCGTGCCTTTGATCACCGTGCGATTGACCGCTCCGCA
>JAYWDF010000608.1:0-1536 GCA_043779985.1 Akkermansiaceae bacterium
CGGGCCTTCTTCTCGTCGAGGCCGGATTCCTTCAAGAGCTTGCCGGCCGGAGAGTCACCCTTCAATGCACCGAGAATGAAATGTTCGACACTGAGGTAGTCATCCCCGAGCGACTCGCGAGCGGCATCCGCAGCATCCAGTGTGGCGCGGAGTCCGACGCTGATTTGCGGCTGGGTGGACGCTCCCTGCACGCTCGGTTCGCGAGCCAGAGCGGCGGCGACCGCAAGTTTCAGGCGGCCCATATCGACACCGGCCTTCTGCAGAATGGGGGTGGCGATGCCACCCTCCTGTTGGAGCAGTGCTAGCAGGACGTGTAGGCTGTTCAGCTCCGAGTGCGCTGACTTGGAGGCGATGCTTTGCGCGGATTGGAGGGCTTCCTGGAGCTTCTGAGTGATTTTTTCGAGTCCCATGGTCGTAGATTTAATCCACACTAGCCGGATTCAAACCTCCTTGCAATGCATCGCTTGCCGTTTTTCGTGCGCGGCCTGTTATCGGACCAGATAAAGAATGGCCAAAGGGCCGTGGATCGATAAAATCCGGCTATGGAATTCCGGCAACTGAAGCACTTCCTCGCCGTGGCGGAAGCTGGCAGCATCACCGCGGCGGCGAAGGCGCTGCGGCTTACCCAACCGGCGCTCAGCCGCCAAATCAAGGCGCTGGAAGAAGCGCTGGACACCGCTTTGCTCGAGCGTGGGGCGCACTCGATCAATCTAACACCGGCGGGCGAGGTCCTGATGATCGAGGCGCGCAAACTGGTGCGCCTCAGTGAAACGATGATTGAAAAGGTCAAGGCCACCGCTGTGGGAGAACCGCTGCGGGTCGGCTATGCCCCGTCTCTAGCCGGTGAATTCTTGTCCGTGGCCATCGAGCGCTTCACCCAGTTTCACCCGCGGGTGCGGGTGGGCCTCTACGATTGGTCATCGGCGGAAATGCGGGCCGGGCTGGCGACCGGAAGGCTGGACTTGATCGTGGCGGCACCCTGCACCGGGATGCAGGAACCCATCCGGTGGATCGCCTTGCGGGATTACGGTTGGCAATTGGTCATGCCGGCCACTCATCCGCTTGCCAAGAAGCGGATCATATCCGCAAAGGATCTCTCTGGGGAACGACTGCTGCTGTATGACCGGGAGCACTATCCGGATTACTGGGACCGGGTGACAGGGTTCTTCCGCGAGCACAATCTGCAAGCGAAAGTGGCGGGAGAATTCGACGGAGTCAGCAGTCTAACGGCAGCGCTGGAGGGGGGGCTTGGGATCGCCCTGCTCGCCGAAAGCAGCAGGATCGACCATGGCCAGAAACAACGGCTCGTCAGCCGCCCGCTCGCCGTGCAACCGGGCCGGATCGAGGTGGCGGCGGGGATCTCCGCGGAGCTCAGGACCTCGGCGCAGCTCCTCGCATTCATCGAGGAGCTCAAACAAGCGGCGGCTGATTCATGAGGCGAGCCTAACGCCGCGGCAGTTACTGACCCGCGGCAGCGTCGTCACCGTAGAAGCTCTTGATGTACCCGTATTCGACGAGCGTGTCCTGCCACGGGGC
>JAYWDF010000609.1:0-1532 GCA_043779985.1 Akkermansiaceae bacterium
TTGCGGAGTGGTTCGAGAATCAACTGGTTGATCGGTAGCCCATCCTTCACCGGCCAGCGCCATGACTTGCCTTCCGCTTGATTTCGGACCCAAGTTTCCGCCCACTTGTTGGCACCATCTCGCAAAGCGGCTGGTTCTTCCAGCCGTTCTTGAGGTCTCATGGCTTAGCGGAAGCGGTCAGTTTTTCAAGTTGGCGATCAAATTGACGTAACTCCATGCCTATAATGTTAGCGAGTTCGTCGCTGCGGGCTGATATAGTTTCGGCCAGTGCGCGTGCTTTGGATTCCGCATCCAAGTTGCCTTTCAACGTCTCGTCACGTTCTTTTCGAAAATCTGCCAGTAACTTCTCGCTTTGCGGATCAAACCACTCGCTCAAGCCAAGAATTTCTGAAACGGCTGTGATATAACTATCTCCCTTTGAGGCTGGGATCGCGTCTGAAATTGTGACTTCCCCATGTTCGTCAGGGTTTAACTTATAGATGAAACCTTCGTTGACAGAACTCACTACAAAAGGGGAATGAGTCGCTACGAAAAACTGGCTATTTGGGAATAGCTGTTGGGCCATTGGTAGGATTCTTCTTTGCCATTCGGGATGCAGATAAGCTTCGGGTTCGTCGAGAAAGAAGAACGCTTCCTCTACCAAGGGATCTTTGCTATCCGGGAATGTGAGATCCATCACGGTGGCTGCCGCGAACATCCACGCGAGTAAACTATTGAGTCCTGCGGGAAGCCCTTCGATTGGCAGAGTGCGATCACCCCAGAGAAACATCAATTTGGGCGCGGGATTGGCTTGGGCAATCACAGAGAACCGGCGTCCAGTAATTTCACTGACAGAGGCTTCTAATCGTTGAGCAATCTTGAGTGTCCGTCCTGGATTCTTAGGATCTCCATTCATCAATTCCATGGCCGCTTGAACTTTTAGATTCGCGATGCGTTGATTGATATCGGTTGGAATCCATGAGTTGAAAGAAAGCCGCTCTTGTGAACTTGGGAGAGCGACATTTTTCAAAATTTCCAGTTTTGAATTCTGAATCAGTAGAGCTCCTGAAAATGCAAACGCTAAGAGTGGAGCATCGGGGTCCGGTCTTGCAATTTTGCAAACTTCCTTGCCCTTGGTTAAATCAAAGAGAGTCGCGAAGTAATCCTGATTGGTCGATGTGTCCCAGCGTTCGATTCTTAATCCTGTCGGAAATCGTTCGGATTGGATTAGTTGGGCCGAAACTGTAGATGCAGCCAATACTGATAGAAGCCTGCTTTTACCAGTACCATTTGGTCCGGTAAATAAGTGAACTTCCCCGAGGGTGCCTCTGGTGGATGATTCCGGGAAAACGACCTCGTGCTTTATGAAAGGAAACAGGTCTAAAACTTTAATTCCGCCAATTCTCATGCCGATAAGGTGCTTTTAAATTAAGATGCAGGCAAGCACTTCGCTTCAGATTAACCTCACCGCGTGCTTTTTCGAGAGCTTCAAAACATCGCCCGCCACCGGTGATACAGCGGCGTTCGGATCGGTTAGTTTCTCACCGTTGAGC
>JAYWDF010000610.1:0-1530 GCA_043779985.1 Akkermansiaceae bacterium
CAGTCCGATGCCGGATCGCGCGAAAGCGCGACCGGCACGGACGGCGGCCAGTTCATGACTAAGGGGGAGCGGGTCTATCTGAAGTTCGTTGAAAACGAGAACCGTCGAGAAATTCCGGCAGAGGCATTCGAAAAAAAGAAAGCCGAGCGTGATCTCCTCATGGCGCAATCCATCCACATTGCGGACATGCTGGAAAGTGTCGGCGTCAAGGCTTACGGTGAATCCAAGCTCACGATGGTGGGCCTGCTCACGGGGATCGAGGAACCCATGATCGACTTTCGAAACATCGTTTTCATTCCCGCCGTGGCAAAGCGGAAGCGGAACCGGCTGCTCGGGGACCTGGAGTATTTCATTCAGAATCACCCGTATTCCCGGATGTGGGTATTCACGTCGGGTTCCCGCTGTCCCATCGCAGCGGTGGCAGACAGGATCCAAGAGGTTCATCGCCGTATCTCCAAGCTCAACGCCAAGCCATTCATGAAGGCTGCCGGAATCACCATCGTATTCCGTGCGTCTGAGCTCGGATCGCTGGTGCGTGTCGAGGGCGTGGCGACCTTCCACATTCACTGCCACGCGATTATTCACCTGGGCCGGAAACTAACGAAGGTCGCCTGGTCCTCACTCCTCGGCAAAGTCCGCGAATGGTGGCAATTCCATTTTGCCGACGCCAAGCAAATCCAGATGGCGCGGGAGGCGTGCAAATACGTCGTCAAACCGGGAGACCTTTTGAACCTCACCGGAAGCGGACTCAACACTCTCCATGCCCAGCTTTTCAAGCGGCACCTTGTCCAGCCTCTCGGCCCGCTCCACGACCAGCACCGGGACCGCGAGGATACGGATCAGCGCTTCCACCGCCTTTCCACGCCGCTGGGAAGCAAACTCGAAACCGTTCCAAACTGGAACACCCGTCCTCCGGCCAGTGCTTCGCCGAGTCCGGGACCTGGGCTTGATATGGTTCTGGCGACTCTCGTCCCGGCTCCCTATTTCTCCCGCATCACCGAGCCGGCCAATATTGTGATGAACCGCAGCAACGCGGCGTTACGGTATAAGAGTGCCTGTTTGCGCAGGATCTGGCAGGCGGCACAGGGACTAGCGGATGCCGGCGATGCCACGGGATGACGTTGTGCGTCCTTGGCATGGGATTCGACATCGGACGAAAAGATCTCCCCCCGCTCCCCTTGAGGGGGTTGGGGGGTGTCGTCGAAGCCCACACCGATTAAGTAGCCGGGAACGCATGTGAGGCCGCAGCACCAGAGCCGTTGCACTTTCTGGGGAGGATTCCGAAGCGAGGGCGAGGCCATGGGATTTTTGCTGGATACCGGCCGCCGCCTGTTTTATCGTCACTCCAGTTGAATGAACCAGCATCCTTACCTCACCCGGATCGCGACCGCTCGCTTGGCGAGGCCTGCAACGACCTCGCAGGACGCTTATGCCCAAGTGGACCGGATGGCGAAATCGACGAATGGTCAGTTTAGGACGAAAGCTTCCGTCGCCTCGTCCAGTGGGCGGAAGACAAAGGATGTTTCTTCG
>JAYWDF010000611.1:0-1529 GCA_043779985.1 Akkermansiaceae bacterium
GCAAACCCAAAGGAGCGAAAAACCTGGCTCTATTGCGTGGAGCCATCCTCGCGCTCAACCCGCAAGAAAAGTTCACCTCGCTCAACGCCGCCTTCGACCACTACACCGAGAAGCGCGCCGAAGCTCTCCGCCCCCCCCCCACCCAAACCCGACCTTGCTGCCCCTAGCCAGCCAAACACCCTAGCCGAAGCCGCCGCTTGAGCCAGCGGAGCTAACAATAATCCATTTTGGCAGGGCATCGCCAGAGCCAAGCCCGGTCGCACGATACTCCCAAGCGCAGACCGGGGAAACACCGGGCCGTCATTTAGCATCGCCCGATGTTCCATGGCGGCCCATCTCCTTCTTCCTTGATTGAAAACTCCATCAAATCTCTCACAGCCTTTTTCATGGGAGATTTTCGATTTACCAACGAATGTGGGAGTATCAGCGCATCGCCTGCCACGGCGGATCGTCGGGGCACCTCGTTGCCCGCGACCACCGGGCCGCCATCCGGGAACTTCTGTCTGATTATGAACCTTCGCGTCGCCCACGCATCCGTTACTGAGGATGCCGCGTTCAAATCAACGACACCGGCCATGGCCGCCTGATAGAAGGCCCGAAATCAAAAGAGCGGCCATGAAGCCCTAACGCTTCATGGCCGCTTCACTCCTCCGCTCAATTTCAACATTTTTTTAGATCTGCTCTGAACGCATTCAATTCGGGCCTTTCAGGAGGCTTTCATTGCAATCGTGCAATGTATAAAGCAAACATACGTCTTTATGAAAACGCCTGTGTTAAAGCCGATCCGTCTTTCCGCCTCGGTCGTCCGCGAACTGGAGGAGGTCGAGACGCTCGAATTTTCACTCAATTTGGACGAGCTGTTGGAGTGGGTAAACCTCGTGGTCGCAAGGTTTGCTCCGGAAGTTGAGCAAGCTGGCAGCGGAAGAGTGAGTCCGGCCTTCACGCCACGCAGCTTCCGGCACTATCAGACGCTCGGCTGCATCGACTCTCCCGCGAAAGTGGGGAAAGGGGCACGTTACGGATTCCGGCATTACCTTCAGGCACTGTTGATCCGCAAGTTGCTGTGGGAAAGAATGCCCGCTGAGCGCATCTCCGGCTTGCTCGATTCCCGCACCAACGCCGAATACAAGGAACTCCTCTTTGGTGGCGTCGAGTGGGTTGCCACGCCCGCCATCCGGTCCGTTTCAAGCGCGGTTAAGGTAACACCCGCCGCCGCCACCTGGACCCGCGTGTCCATCGCCCCGGGCGTGGAAATCCAATTGCGCGAGCACTCCAGGCGACCCAATCCAGCCGAACTCACCGAGTGGCTCCGTGCCATCGAACAAGCGATCCGCAAGAACCTTCGCTAGATGACAGCTTGGTCCGTCGGTCTCTCAACATCATTCAATTCACCCTTTACTCCCCGCCCCCATGAATACCCATCACGACATTCCTGTCGCCTAACAGGCAAGGTGTTTGCCGCGATTCTGGATCCATTTGTGATGAAGTCGGGCGCTGGCCAGCTCCGATTTTCTCTCCCGCACCCTAGT
>JAYWDF010000612.1:0-1527 GCA_043779985.1 Akkermansiaceae bacterium
AGTAGGACTGCCACTCGCGTTTGAAGCCAGCGGAATAGCCGGAGTTCACCCAGAACTCCGGCTCTTCCAGATGGATTGCTTCTGCTCCGGCATCGAGCGCGCGCTGAACACCGACACAAAGGAACTTCCCGTAGTTGATCCCCGGGCACATGTAGTAAACATCACCGCCGTGACTGCTTTTCCTGCCGTCACTCACGGTCTGCGCCTCGTCCTCGTGGTTGATGCCGTCGAAACGCCCGTAGAGGTAGTCCTGATAGTTCCCCCACGACACGCCGGTCATGACGTGGATGCGGTAGCCTTTGTCGCGCCAGGTGCCGATGCGTTCGGGCAATTTTGCATCAATGCCATACACAATGGCGACATCCGAACGCAGGTTGTATTTCTCCCCCCACGGTGCGGCGGTCTGGAAACACGTTCGCTCCAAGGTCTGGCCGGGATCGGACGCGAATGTCAGCGGGGGCTCCGCGGCATGGAGTGAGAGAGCCGCCCCGATGGCGGATAGAAAAGTTGGTAAAAACGAATTCATTGAACCGGGTGGAAGTCAGGGAGTTGTCAAAATTGCTAGATCGATGAATTGACCGCCGTCGACCTGGTGGGTGTGCACCGCGAGCGTGTTCCTGCCGGGGCGAATCGCCTTGCGCAGCGCCTCGTCGATCGGATAGGCGGCATAGCTGGTCAGGTATTTCTGACCGCTCCAGATTTTTTGTCCGTTGAGGAAGATCTCGGTATCCTCGTCGTGGAAGATTACCAGCGCGGCTTGGGTTGGCTTGCCACCGGTCCATTCGAAATTCTGGCGCAGCCAGATGTCCGAGGTGTCCCAGCGGGTGACCGGTTGATTGTCGGTGCCAAACGGAGGAAGCCCTTCGCTCCAGGCGCTGTCATTAAAGCTGCCCGAAGCCCAGTCATCCGGGGGCCGCGCAGTGCTGTAGCGATAGGGCCTGCAAAGATCACCATCCGCCCTTGCACCGATGACCACTTTCCACTCGCCCGATGGCTTCACGCCGGGCAGCTGGGTTTTCGGGCCGGTTTTCTCATAGGCTGCTTCGCGCGAGGTGATCGCATGCAGTCGCTTGAGATCGAACTTCGGACGGCGGTCATAGAAGAACAAACCATTGCACTCCTGCTCGACATCGGTGAGCTGGGTATAGCAGAAGCCGAACATGTCCGGGTTGTCGAGCAGCGCGCCGACCAGGCCTTCGTAGCGTTGATAGAATTCCAACTCGGTCTTCGGACCGCTGCCATAGCCCCAGCCCGCGTCTTTGGCGCCCCAAGTGGCACCGCCGAATTCACTGACCATGAAGGGCACGCCGATTTCCCTAGTCTCGGACTTCCCATAGCGCGCGGGAAGTCCCGGGCCCTCGCTGTTCGCGAAGAAGTCCATCCAGCGCCGTTGGAAAGTGACCGGGTCCTGGTTATAGTCGTGGTCGTCACGGAGCTCGGCATTCGGCATCGTATGCGTCCAACCGCTGGTTTCATAGACCGGGCGTGTCGGATCCATTGCCCAGGTCTCACGGACGATCATTTGTT
>JAYWDF010000613.1:0-4776 GCA_043779985.1 Akkermansiaceae bacterium
GCGTCCCGGAGGCGGAGCCGCGCCTGAACCTGCCGGGGAACGCAGCAGAGGCCTGAGCCGGCGCCCGAAGACGGGCACCGGTGGTGATCCCGCCGCCCATGAAAGAGCCGCCGTCTGATTCGCTCCTGGCAGAGCAAGAAATCAGAACGACGACTTGGGAACTCAAGCCACCGGTCCGCAAGGGCCGATAGTTTTTTGTCTGGGGAAGGAAACCACGATTTCCCCAAGATGCCAAAAAATGGATTTCCTGACACTCCGGTTCAGAGCCGCTCAAGCCATGGAGCGTGGATACCGGGATGTCAGGGATCGAAAATGACGAGGCGGCGCGCGTTTCCTCGACATCGACGCTCACGGCGCACCGCTGCATGCAGTTCATTGGCGCTTGATGCAGCCGCCTCAAAACCGGCGCTTGAAACTTCCCCCCTCAGCGCTGACAACTCCCGCGCCATGCATTTCGACTTCGACTCCCCAATCACCCGCCGCGGCACCGGCTGCATCAAATACGACCGCCGGCCCGAGCTCGATCCGTTCTGGGTCGCGGACATGGATTTCGCCTCGGCTCCGTCGATTCTGGAAGCACTCCACCGCCGGGTGGACCACGGGATTTTCGGCTACGCCCAGCCGCATCAGGGCTTAAACGAGGCGGTCACCGACTATCTCCGCGACCGCCGCGGGGCCGTTGTGCCGCTCGAGCAAATCATCCACCTCGGCGGGCTGGTCCCCGCGCTCTCCCTCGCCGCCCGCGCCCTCTGCCATGCGGGCGAAGCGGTGATGACCTGCACGCCCGTCTATCCGCCATTCATCGGCACCCATCATGACGCGAAAGCGGCGCTCATCACCGTGGACCACGTGCGGGTCGATGGTCACTGGACCTTCGATTGGGAAGCCATGGAAAACGCCGTCACTCCGGAGACCAAGGTGTTCTTCCTTTGCAATCCGCAGAACCCGCTAGGCCGCGTCTTCTCCGCCGCAGAAGTCACCCGGCTCGCGACCTTCTGCGAGAAGCACGACCTTGTTCTCGTGTCCGATGAAATCCACTGCGATCTGATTTTTGACGAGACCGCCACCCCGCATTTCTCCGCGCTCAATCTACCCGACAACCTCGCGAAGCACACCATCACCTTGCTGGCACCTAGCAAAACCTGGAACATCGCCGGCTTGGGATACGCCTTCGCAGTGATTCCTGACGACACGCTCCGGCGGAAATTCGCAGCCACTCGCGGCCACACGCTCAGCGAGATCAACGCCCTGTCCTACTATGCCGCCGAGGCGGCCTACCGTGATGGGGAGCCCTGGCGGCAAGAGCTGATGGAGTATCTGAAGGGAAACCGCGATACGCTCGTGGAGTTCATCAACACCCGCTGCCCCGGCCTTTCCGTCGTCGCAGGTGAAGCGACCTATCTGGCCTGGATCGATGCCCGCGGCATGGGAGTCGAAAATCCGGCACTGCACTTCGAGAAGAATGCCGGACTCTTTCTATCCGACGGTGCCTACTTCGGCTGGCCCGGCTGGATCCGCTTCAACTTCGGCTGCCCGCGCGCGCGGATGCTCGAAGGGCTGGAGAAGATCGCGGGGGCCATTTGAGAACACCTGCCAAAAAGCCCGCAACTTTTCCTGAGCTGGAGAGTTTTTGCTATCGATGAAAACATTTACATCATTCTTCGCCATCGCCCTTGTGTTTGCTTCGTTAGCGTCCGCCATCGAGTCGCAGAAGCCCTTGGTATCAATTCGCGTCAAGCGCCAGCTCCTGGATTCCGAGCATGACATGCTCGGAAGACAAGGGAGTTCCAAGCAGAAGACCTTCACCCTGCGGGTGGAAATCACCAATGCCTCAGCCACACCGGTGGCTCAATCCGAGCTTTCCGGAGAAGCCTTGGTCACCCGCGCGGCAGGCGAAAGGGAGCGAATCGTCAAGGAATCGCTGGGCCAAATCAAAGTGCCCGAGATGAAGCCTAACGCCACACTCAGCCTCGACCTTGGCAAGATCACATTGAAAGAGTTCGAGTGGCAGAACCGCAAATTCGAAGAAACCCTCAATGAGTGGAAAGTCGTCTGCACCAAGGGAGCCGCGGAGATCGGCATGGCCGAAAGCAGCGCCCGCTTCGAGACCCTTGCGAAAGAAGTCACTCCTGCGGCTGTGAAACGAGAGGCTCCAGTCGGACCTTTCCGCGGGAACCTGCGCCGTCTCCCCAAGTAAGCCTCGCGAGACTTTCTCTCGTAAATCCATCCGACTCAGACCGCAGCCCGAAAATCGCGCTTGCCCCTCGTCACGCCTGTTCCCGGCGGGCGGGGGCTTCGTCATTTAAATCCCTATAAACTTCGTCGAGCGCGCGACGCCGGGATGATTTCTATTTGACGCAATGTGTCAAATAGCCTCATGAGTCGAAAGCCGCGTACTCCACACACTTCAGAAAGCATACCTGAAATCAGAGCTCCCTGCTCATCCGTGGTTGCCGCGACCTCGTCGGCCTGAGCGTGGAACGGTCCTTCGAGCGGACCATCGGATCCGACCTACGAGCCGCGCCGGGGACCCGGCCTAAGTGAGCTACACCTCCGGTTCCACGGGGCGGCCCAAGGGAGTGGTCGTTCCCGATCGCGGCGTGGTCCGCTTGGTCAAAAACGCTGACTACGTTTCCCTCAGGTCCGAAGAAATTTTGATGCACCACTCGCCCGTCTCCTTCAACACCTCAGACGAAGGACGTCGGCTTGCGACCACGTAGATAGTCCGCCGCAGTCATCCGGCGGCCACCTTCGGGCTGCACGACTTCGAGCCGGAGCGCGCCGGTGCCACACCCCACGAGCAAATATCCCTCCACCAGCAGCACCTCGCCAGGCGCCATTGCCTGATCCACCACGGCGGTCGGAGGAAAAATTTTCAAGCGCTTGCCGTGTCCGTCTTCCATGGCGACGGTAAAGGTGCCGGGCCACGGATCATAAGCGCGGATCCTTCGCTCGAGCGCATCCGCAGTTAGGGACCAGTCAAGGCGACCGTCGTCGCGCTCGAGTTTTGAAACATAGCTTGAAGCGGCTTGATCCTGCGGGACTCGCTCCGCAGTGCCTGCCGCCAGCTTTTCCAAGGCCTCTGCCAGCACCTCAGGGGCGAGATCGGCAAGACGATCATGCAAGCTGCCACCGCTATCATCCTTCGCGATCGGGATCGCCTTGGACAAAATCATGTCACCGGCATCCAACTCGCGGACGACATGCATCACGGCGATCCCGGTTTCGGCGTCGCCGGCATCGATTGCGGCTTGGATGCACGCAGCTCCTCGGTAACGAGGGAGGAGAGATGCGTGAAGGTTGATGATTGCCTGGCCGGCCAGCGTGAGAATGTTTTGCCGCAGGATTTGACCGTAGGCCATGACGACTAGGATTTCGGGATCCAGGGCCGCCAACTCTTCCGTGATATCGCCGATTTTCTCGGGCTGAAACACCGGAATTCCGGCGGCCAGCGCCTCCACCTTGATTGCTGGCGGAGTCAGTGTCTGGTGGCGCCCGACGGGCTTGTCCGGCTGCGTGACCAACGCCAGCGGTACCGGCCCGTGCGCTAACAAATGGCGGAACGCAGGAAGGGCAATGTCGCCGGTGGCGATGAAAATGAGCCGCATGGAAGAATTGAGTTAGACTATGTTTTTCGCCATTTCCGCATAAACAGGCAAACTGGTGATTTGCTGGATCATGTCCGCGAGCACTTTCACCGGCGGCTGGGTGGCATCGATGGTGGTGATGCGGTCCGCGGGGTAGAACTCAAGGATCGGCTTGGTTTCCGCTTCGTAGGTCTCGATCCGGTGGTCGATGACCTTATCACTGGCGTCATCGATCCGGTTATCCTTCAGCGCCCGCTTGCGCATGCGGCGTGCGAGCTCGTTGCGATTCGGGCAGGAGAGGTGGAACACCTGATGCACCTCGATGTAGCGACTGAGGATTTCCGCCTGCTGAACATTGCGCGGAATCCCGTCGAGAATAAGAAAGTCGATATCCGGCTTATACCGGTGAGTGTCGCTGAGGTTGTCGATCTGCGCCTTCCACAGCTCGATGGTCAGCTCGTCAGGGACCAGTTCGCCCCGGCTCGAATAGTCAACAAACTGCCGCCCGAGCGCGGTGCGGGTATCCAAGGAGCGAAATACATCTCCGCAGGCACAGTGGAAAAACCGGGGCACACTTCCCAGAATCTGGCCTTGGGTGCCTTTCCCGGAACCAGGTGCCCCGAGAATGATAAATGCGGGCCTCTTGGGCTTGATTGCAGGAGCGGTCATCGGAAGGAAATTTAGGAAGCCGATCCTAAACGGCAAGCCCAATTACGAGCGCGACGAGGCGAGGAACACCACGAGGGGCACCAACAATGCCACATCCGCAAGCACCCGCAGCGCGTCCATTGAGAAGCGCGTCCGGCTGCGGTTGAGGATCTGCAACAGCGCCGCACCCGTTAGGATCGCGTAGAAAAACGGCCGGGTCGTAAGCTCATGATCCTGCACAGCGAAGATCAAAGACGCCGCACCCAGCAAGGTCAGCGGCAGCGTGAGCGCCAGCTCGTCGGAAGCCTTGGTCTCAGGATCTGACGTGCGGTTCGCATGTTCCCACAGATCGATCGCGGAAATATTCAGAATGCATAAAATGGCAAAGCAAATCAGCTCGGGGGATTTCACCAAGTCTTCCTTGTCGAAGCCGGTGAAGGCGTGTGCCAGCATCGCCGTGCCATACGCGTAGGCGAGTCCCGCCACGATGTTCTTGCCATACGGTAACTCGTTAGGCCCGGTGGTGGAGAAAACTGACAGC
>JAYWDF010000614.1:0-4773 GCA_043779985.1 Akkermansiaceae bacterium
TCGGAGCACCGCACTCCCCAGGATTTTATCCAAGATAAAACACGGCATCATCACCGAGAAGACCACCCGCATGATTCCTTCATCATGTTCCTTGCGGATAATTCCCATCCTGCGCAGCACCGCCCCGGCGACGATTAACAAATACACCGGAAGTACCGATGCGATAACAACACCGGGTGAAATCACGGTGCCAAGTTCCCAGCCCGGCCCCGTTCCTGCAAGCTCTTAGTCACAAGGATTCACGCCTCGAAGCAACGGCGGTGGTTCTCGCGCGTCAGGTCCGCCAGTGCTTCCGCGGCCATGCCCAGCGCTGTGGCGAGAGCATGGCCGATGGCAGGTAAATTCGCCGGGTGATTGAGTGCGGCAGGCAACGGATGGGTGATGGCGTTTGCCGGCGGCAGCATGTCCGGGGCATCCGTCTCAAGCAGGATCCGTTCGCGGGGAAGTTTGCGGAAAACATCGAGCACCGCGGCTTTCCGGGGCTGGAGAAAATAGCCTGAAAATGAAAAATACGCTCCCTGCGGAATCAAGCGGCGTGCGGTCTCGATCGAGCCGCTGTAGGAATGCATGAGAAATCGAGGCGGCGGCGGATTTTCTGCGAAGGCTTCAAACAGCGCCCCCCACGCTTTGAGGCAGTGGATTGTAAGCGGGCGGTCCATCGCGCGGGCCAAACGGACTTGGGCGTTGAAAACCGGCGCTTGGACTTCCAGCGAAGGCAGAGCGACCCATGAATCGAGCCCGCACTCGCCGATCGTGGCACGAGGATGTCCTTCTAGCAATGCCGCGAGCCGCTCTAGCCAACCCGTTTCAGCGCGGTCGGCTTTCCACGGATGGATGCCGAAGGCCGGAAGGACGAAGCCTGGGTCGGCATGCGCCAGTTTTTGAACAACGGCCCAATCCGCCTCGCAGGTGGCGTTGACGACGCAGCGCGAGACACCGGCCAGCTTCATCGCTGCGACAACCGGCGCTTGAGTTCCCAATCGCGGGTCTTGAAGATGGTTGTGGGAATCAATCCAGTGGAGCATGGGGATTTTGTTGGAAAGTAGAGGGCTTGGGATCCTCCATCGGGAATCGCGCTCCAGTATGGATCTTCCCCCCCCCAATATCAAGGAGAGCGGAACTGTCTAATTAGTGAAATCATGTGGGTTGACATCGGTTTGGAGTAATAATTAGACTTTTACCCCATGAAATCAATCCTATTGCTTCCATTCGCACTTGTCCTCCCGCTCTCCGCCGGGACCTCGGCCAAGCAAACCATCGCTCCTGCCGCGCAAGAGTCCTGCCTCTTCAGCTGGTTCGCCGGCGGTTCTGTCGGTTACCTGACGGAATTCGAAGAGCCGATGTATAACCTCCACGTCGGCACGGACACCTGCTGGAATGTCGTTGGCTGGAACGTCGCCCTTTTCGGCGAAGTCGGTTACACCCAGAAGGACGATTCCTTCAGCGGTCAAGATAGACAGTCAACCCCACCCCGCTCCAACAACTTCGACATCGATTCGATGAGCAGCGGACTTCAGTATCTTTCGAATATCGGTGCTGGACGGACCGGTTATGACCTCGACGTCATGCCGCTTACGCTCAACGTCAAGTTGGAGCGTCTGCTCACGGGCAACCTGAACGCCTACTTTGGCGCGGGCCTCGGTATGGCGCTCGTCGACCTCGACATCAATGCCGGCCGATTCGGCAACTACTCCGACTCCGACTGGGTCTTCACGGCTCAAGCCTTCGCCGGCCTGAACTACAACGTGAACGCAAACGTCGAAATCTACGGCGGTGCCCGTTGGGTCTATTTCGACAAGGCTGAACTCAGCGACGGTGGCGAAAGCGCTTCCCTTGACCTCGGCAGCGACTGCCTCCTCGAGCTCGGCGCCCGTTACAACTTCTGATGCTTGTCATCTGACGTTTTCGGTTGCAAGGCCGCCCGGTTCATTCCGGGCGGTCTTTTTTTGTCTACAAACCGGAATCGTCCGGATTTTCGCTGGAAATTCAGCGATGCCCACGCATGGTCCGGCCATGGGGATGACGCGCTTTCAAAAACTGGCCACCGGGGCCTTAATTTCAGTGCTGGGTTTGATGTTTGTGGGGGCAATCGTGAGGGTCACCGGGGCTGGGATGGGGTGCCCGGACTGGCCCACTTGCTGGGGGTGCCTGATCCCTCCGACTAAGGTGGAGCAGGTGGATTTCTCCCGCTTGCCGATCGAGAAATTCCGCCACAAGGCCGAGCGGATGGGGCGCGATCCGGCGTCAATCACAGTCGAGAGCCTGCGCCAGGAATTCAATCCGCGGCACGTTTGGACCGAGTTCCTCAACCGGATGACGAGCCTGCCGGTGGGCTTCTTTTCCCTAGCAACCTTCATCGCCGCTTTCTGGCAGCGGGAAAAACGTCCCTTGGTTTTCTGGATGGCGTTCACCTCGCTGGTGGTGGTGCTCGTGAATGCTTGGATGGGCGCGCGGGTGGTCTACAGCGGCCTGAGTCCCGGCGTGCTAACCGCCCATCTGGCCTTGGCCATGAGTCTCATCGGAACGCTTGCATTCTGCGCCTGGCGTGGCACCGACGAACCATGGCGGGTCCGGATGGATGTTGCGCCGCTGGATCAATTGCGACTGGCGGTGACGATTTTGTTAGTGGTGATCGTCGCAGAAGGGATTCTCGGTGCGCAGGTCAGGGAGATGACGGATGAGTTGGCAAAGGCGCACGCCCGTTCCGAGCGGTCTTCATGGGCGCGTGAGCTGGAAGGCTCGTGGAAATACCTGGTTCACCGCAGTTTTTCGTGGGTGGTGTTAGGCGTCACCCTCCGGGCTTGGATGATCAGCAAGCGCCAGCGCATCGGCGGAACCGGGCCGGTGGAGCGGGTGGTGTTGGGCATCGTACTCACCCAGATGGTGCTCGGCTTGGTGATGGCGCAAATTCACATTTACTCGTGGGTGCAGGTTCTGCACGTGGGGCTCGCTGCGATTTTGCTGACGTTTGTCTGGCTCTGGCGCTTCGGAGTATCGCGGGCGGCTGTGGCTCCGGACTGAGGAGCTTCGTGCGGCTGGCAAGGAAAACGAAAATTTGCCAAATTTACGCTTTCCGCCGGGATTGGAATGGGGATACTGCGCCTAGCTCCTACGGAGCGTCGGCCGGCTTAGCTCAGTGGTAGAGCAACTGATTTGTAATCAGTAGGTCATCAGTTCGACTCTGATAGCCGGCTCCATTTTTTGTCCTCCGCACCTATGATGCAGTCTTTGATCGAAACGTGGTTCCATTGGGTTCATGCATGGGGCTACGGCGGGGTGATCCTGCTGATGGCCATGGAAAGCTCGATTTTTCCGGTTCCAAGCGAGCTGGTGATCCCACCGGCTGCGATTCTTGCGGCACAAGGGGGCGGCATGACGGTGAACGGCGTGATTCTGGCCGGGACTTTTGGCTCGTGGTTGGGCTCGGCGATCACCTACTGGACCGCATTGTGGGTGGGACGTCCGGTCATCATGCGCTTTGGTAAATTTTTTCTAATGCCTCCCGACAAGGTGGAGCGGGCGGAGAGGTTCATGCACCGGTATGAAGGGGGAGGGGTCTTCTTTGCGAGATTGCTTCCGGTGATTCGCCATTTGATTTCCATTCCCGCGGGAATGATTCGCATGGGGTTTCTGAAGTTCAGTGTTTTGACCATCGTGGGCTCCGCCATCTGGTGCTGGGTGCTCGCCGTCCTTGGGCAAAAGGTCGGAGACAAGTTGGAACCCGAGCAGATGGATGCCCTGAAAAAGGGGGAGGGCGTGGATCTCGCCCATTTGATTCATGCGGTGAAACACGAAGCGCTTTGGATCGTCGCCGCCGTGGTGGTCGTCTGCGTATTGTATTTTGTCGCGATGCGGCTGACCGACCGCAAACGCGACTGATGGCTCCTAACTGCGCTCCGGCCTCGGATCGCGGGTGAGGAGTTCTTGCATCGCCAGCGGTGCGGACTTGCCTTCGTAGAGGATGCTGAAGACCGAGTCGATGATCGGCGTACGCACGCCGACACGGCGCGCCGCTTCATGAATAGATAGGGTGTTAGGCACTCCTTCAGCGACCATTCCCAGCGCGGCGACGGCTTCTTCGAGGGTCTTCCCGCCGCCCAGCGCCAGGCCGACGCGGTGGTTGCGCGAGTGCTCGGAGAAACAGGTCACAATGAGGTCGCCGACGCCGGACAGCCCTGAAAATGTCTCCAATCGGCCGCCCAGGGCGGTGCCAAGGCGGGTCATTTCCGCGAGCGCGCGGGTGACGAGTGCGGCCACGGCATTGTCTCCGAGTCCGAGGCCGTGGGCCATTCCGGCGGCAATCGCGTAAACGTTCTTCACCGCGCCGCCGAACTCGATGCCGGCAAGGTCATCGCTGGTGTAGGAACGGAAATGGGGCAGCGTGAAGAGTTCTTGAAGCCGCATGGAAAGATCATGGTCCTCGGAGCCGATCACGGCGCAGGTGGCCATACCGGTCGCGATTTCCTCAGCATGGTTAGGGCCGGACAAGACGGCGATGGGATTGCGGGGAAAGATTTCCCGCAGCACCTGGCTCATGCGGTCGCCAGTGGATTTCTCGATGCCTTTGGCGCAGGAAAGCAGAGGCGTGTGCTCGGCGAGTCCAGCCTCCGCCAACTTGCGGGCGGTTTCCCGGGTGGCGGAAGTGGGGACTGCAAAAATCACGAGTGAGTGGTTCAATGCATTAACGAGTTGGCAGGAGGCATGGACATTTTCACCCAGTGGGATGTCGCTGAGATAATGCGGATTCTTGCGGTGGCGGTTGATCGACTCTGC
>JAYWDF010000615.1:0-4773 GCA_043779985.1 Akkermansiaceae bacterium
GCCTCTTCCAGCGCGAAAACCTGGTGCCTGGTCTCCGTGGGGGCCATCGTCGCCGTCGGGGTCTTGTGGTTGATATTCGTCGGCATCGCAGCGGCGACCTCGCATTGATTACGGATGTGTAAGGACCGGGCATGGTGGGCGATCTTGGGGATCCTCGTCTTGGGGGGGGGCGCATTCCTGCTCCGTGAAAACGGCCCGGCAGGTGTGCCCTGGCTGCCCGGATGCGTCTTTCATCGCTTGACCGGGCTGAATTGCCCGGGCTGTGGCATGACCCGCGCCGCCCACGCGACGTTGCACGGGCGCTTCGCGGAGGCGTTCCGGTTCAATCCGGTCGGGATGGTCCTGCTGCCAGTCGCGGGCCTAGGTATGGCGGTCGAAATCGCGGGCTGGGTCCGGGGGCGGCCGCTGCCATGCCGCCTGAGGGTTGGTGCAAAAGGGGCTTGGGCCCTCGTCGGATTGATCGTCGGTTTCTGGATTTTGAGAAATATTCCGTGCTGGCCGTTGACGCTGCTCTCGCCGCCTTGATTTTCGCGTAATAACTGAGTCTTGCCGGGCTCGCGTTCTAAAGCTATTCCCACGCATGCCCTTACTACTCGGAGTCAACATCGACCACATTGCCACCTTGCGTCAGGCCCGTTACGCGCAATCACCTAACTCCGCGAACGCCGAGCCTTGTCCCGTCCAAGCCGGTCACGACGCCCTCGCAGGGGGAGCCGACTCACTGACAATTCACGTCCGTGGCGACCGCCGCCATATGCAGGATGCCGATGCCTATCGGATCCGGGCCGAAGTGAAATCTCCACTGAATTTTGAAATGGGCGTGACTGAGGAAATGGTCGGCATCGCCCTCAAATTAAAGCCGGAGTTCGTCTGCATGGTGCCGGAAAACCGCATGGAAATCACCACCGAGGGCGGCCTCAATGTCTTGGCCAGTTTTGACAAAACCCGCATGATCGTCGCCCGTTTGCAAGACGCGGGCATCCGGGTGAGCCTCTTCGTCGATCCCGATTTGAAACAAATCGAAGCGGCCGGTGAGACCTGCGCAGATATGATCGAGTTGCACACCGGCTGTTTCGCCAATGCCGTTGGCGACCAAGTGGCGGTTGAACTTGAACGCTTGATCACTGCTGCGAAAGCCGGCCACGCCACCGCGCTTCAGGTGAATGCCGGGCACGGCATCAACTACACGAATATCAGCCAGATCCTCACCGTTCCCCACCTCACGGAGCTCAACATCGGCCATAGCATCATCGCGCGTTCCACACGCATCGGCCTGACCGCCGCGGTCCGTGAAATGAAGGAGCTGATGGCTAACTACTCCGCCTGATCATGCGTATCTTCGGGATCGGTATCGACGTGGTGGAAGTGGACCGGATCGCCTCGGCCATCGCGCGTCACGGTGAGTCGTTTGTCGCAAAACTATTCACCGCGAACGAGCGTGCCTACTGCGAGACACAGAAAAAGTCCGCTCTCCACTACGCCGCCCGTTTCGCCGCGAAAGAGGCTGTTTCCAAGGCCCTCGGCACCGGCATCGGCGGCCAGGCCGGGTGGCTTGATCTCGAAATCACTCGCGACCCCTCCGGTGCGCCCAAGCTTCTGTTGCTAGGCAACGCCGCCGAGTTTGCGAAACAAAACGGCATCACCGAAATCCAGATCAGCCTCACCCACGCACGCGACTACGCCGCCGCGAATGCCATTGCCATCGGCGACTGATCGGTTAAAATCTCACATTTAAAATTCCCATGATCCGCCCTCGCCGCAACCGCCGCACGCCTGCCATCCGCTCGATGATTCGGGAAACCTCGCTGTCTCCCGCGGATTTCATCCTGCCGATGTTTTTCCATGAAGATGCGGAAGACACACCCATCGCCTCGATGCCCGGCGTCACGCGCTGGTCACTGGCCAGTCTCGTTCGCGAGGCCGGGGAAGCGCATGCGTTAGGGATTCCTGCCGTCGTTCTTTTTCCGAAAATCGAAGAAGCCCTCAAGAATCCCTACGCCGATGAGTCCTACAACGACGAAGGGCTCGTCCCCCGTGCCATCCGCGCGCTCAAGGCCGCGCACCCGACACTCTGTGTGATCACCGATGTCGCGCTCGATCCATACAACTCCGATGGTCACGACGGCGTTGTCCATCGCAATGCCCACGGTGAGTTAGATATTCTCAACGATGAAACCGTCGAGGTCCTTTGTCGCCAGGCGCTCAGCCATGCCCGCGCAGGGGCCGACATCGTCGCTCCGTCGGACATGATGGACGGGCGCGTTGCCGCCATTCGCGAGACGCTTGACGAGCAGGACTTCACCAAGGTCTCCATCCTCAGTTACACCGCGAAATACGCCTCCGCGTTCTATGGCCCGTTCCGCGGTGCGCTGGATTCCGCACCCAAGGACGGCGACAAGAAAACCTATCAGATGGATCCGGCGAACGCCCGTGAAGCCATCCGCGAAACTTTGCTCGACGAGGCCGAGGGGGCCGACATGCTCATGGTGAAGCCCGCCGGTCTCTATCTGGACATCATCGCGAAAGTTAGCGAAACCAGCACCCTGCCGATCGCCGCCTATCAGGTGAGCGGCGAGTATCTCATGCTCAAGAGCGCCGCCGCCGGCGGTTGGCTCGATGAAAAAGACATCGTCCTCGAATCCCTGATCGCCATCAAACGCGCCGGAGCCGACATGATTCTCACGTATTTCGCGAAAGACGCCTGCGCCTGGCTGGCGAAGTGAGCGAATCGGGTCACTCCTGATCAATATGGACACCTTCGACGGCTACCGCCGTTCCTTCCAATGGGGGGGCCGAGTGGCGCATTTGATAGGCGGCAGCGGCCATATGCACTCCTTGCAGTTCCGCAATGACATCGAACACGGTCGACACGGAAAGCATTGGCAAAAATTCCGGCGGTATGGGTGCTAGATCATCCGGTAGACCCATTGCCAAAAATAATTTCCGAGATCCTCACACAAGACTGGTACGAGCAATTGAATCTCTCGCCCACAAAAGTCAGCTTTGCAAATCCATTCTCGAAGCAGCCTGCTGTGGACAACTTTCAAGAGGATCACGCCGCTTCGAGGCAATTGGATCCCGGTTTCACCCACAGATTTGGCGGAAGAGGCACATTGTTTTCGGCCACCCGGGTTGTTGGCGAACCCACGAGCGATTTGGCCCCTAAGGATGCGGTGCGCTTGATTGCGATGAAATCCAGTGTCCCGGCGGACGCCATCGAGATCTCGTTCATCCTCGACCGCAGCGCGAAGTGTTGGGAGAGCTTCGAGGTCAAGCACGTGCGCCGGGTCGCCGCCATCCATGCGGTCCGCGAGAGCGGCTCGCAGTCCCGGCGGCTCGTCTTTTACGATCTCTTTTAGAACGAGTCCCTCGGCTGGTTCCTGTGGGAAGCCCGCCTTGAGCGCGTTGGCAACGCCGTTTACCTTTGAAGCGAACTCAAAGGAGAAATCGTGAATGGTTGAGCAGATAGCAAGGCCAGCTGTCTCCGAGCTGAGCCACCGTTAAGAGGTGGGGAAGTGCATTCCGTCGGCACCGGCTATTCACGGATCGTCATTCCTTGACCTCGGCCGGGAACGGGGAACACTGCCGCGACAATGAGCGGGTGGACGGAAGCAACGTTGAGGGCGGCTGCCTCGTGGCAGGCATTCAAGGAGGGCAAAGGGCTCTTCGAAAGCGGAATGGTCGCCGAGGCCAAGGCCGGGCCGACGGGTTGGCAAGGCATGGTGAAGGTCGGGAAGCGCCTGATGAAAGTCAGCGTCACGGTGAAATCCGCCACCAATCTCGATACCCACTGCCCGTGCTCCGACAACCAAAGAAGCGGTGCAGTCTGCTGTCACGCCGTGGCCACCGGATTGGCTGCCCTGAAGCCCAGTGCTGTCAGGGCGATTCAAGCGAGCGTTTCAAAGCCCGTAGCTCAGGCAATTGTCGCGGTTCCCTGGCAAGTCCTACTGCCGCTCAACTGGCGCGATGCCCTGAAACGTGGGAAATTCGCTGCCACCCTGGCCGTAGCGACTGGCAGCGAAATTTCGCCCGCCGACGACCGGCTGAATGCGTGGCTTGCCAAAGAGGGCGTGGCCAAAAAGGAAATTCTCAGCCTCAGTCTCGATGGCCCGCGGGTCCCGGCATTTCTTGAATCCATCGCCGAGCATCCGCGCTTGGCAGCAGGGAAGGATCGGTTGCTGATCCAGATTCGCTCAGGGGAACGGCTGCGCTTGAGCGAGTCGAATCACCGTCAGGATCGAGTCCAGCTCGTGCCCGATCCGGAAGCCGGGCCGTGGATCGAAATCGGCGGCTCATTTTGGCAGATCGGCGAGGATTCGGTCGTGCGGGTGGGCGAGGGGAAGATCCCGGCGGATTTGGCTGCGGCGCTGGGCGAGCTCGCGCAGGGGAAATCGGTCGAAATCCCGTCCCGGCAGTTTTTCAATCATCTCGATTCTTGGCAAGAGTGGCTCCATTTTCCCGAAGGTGCTTGGCTGGATTCGCTTCATTTCGTTCCATCCACTGCGATTTTCGAGCTAGCGCTGGAGGGTTCGCTCCAGCACCTGGAGGCCCAGCTCAGCGTCCGCTACGGTTCCGCACCTCCGGTCCCGCCGGGGCTGGGGAAAGTGGATGGCTTGCCCCGCCTGATCGGCGATCACTGCGAGGTCCGGGATTTGCCCAAGGAGGAAAAGGCGGCAGGCCGACTCGCGCGGGCAGGGTTTGAGGTGGAGAACTTTTCAAGCGGTCGTTGGGTGATGAAGGGGGAGTCTTCGATTCTAGATTTCTTGACTCAGT
>JAYWDF010000616.1:0-1525 GCA_043779985.1 Akkermansiaceae bacterium
TAATTGGGATGAAACAGAAACGAATGCGAGTCGGTGGATTAGATCTCTTTTTCGTTTAGCCAGCGGAAGGAGACTATCTCATATCGGCGGCCGAAGCGCTTGTTAGTTTGCGATTTCATGAGGGCGGAGAACGGCGCGACGCCTGCGGGATCGCTAGGGTCCACATAATCGGCTTGCCGCTGCACCACGACTTCGCACCATGCCCTTGCCACGACTTTGTTGGAATTTCCCTTTTCCCGGGAATCACCATAACCCCGGATGGTAAAGGTATCATCGCGGGCGGATAAAATGGGTGCCAACGGCTTGAGAATGTCAGCTTGGCGAACCCACCCGGGCACACCGAAGGCGGAGGATCCATACGCGGCTTCCGGGAATTTGTAATCAGTTTTCCCAGGCGGTTGACTGGTAATGTTAGCGGCAACAGCTTGGATCGCGGCAAACGGATTTTTCGGTGATGATCCGAGGTTGGCAAGGTTATCGAGCGCTTTCTGGATGGTGGATGCAATGGCGAGATCCTTGTTTGTGGTGAGCTGGCGGTTGACGAATTCGGAAAGCGATAGGAAGGGCCCGCGCTTTTTGATTTCGATCACGATTTGCGTGGCCAGTTCGTCGGTTTGCTCGTCGGTTAGCACCCGGTGGCCGGCGAATTCCGCTGCGGCGGGGAACAAGGATCCGGATGCCTTTGATCCTGAATCTGAGCCTTGATCGCCCGCGATCGAAGTGCGGGGATAGGAAAACGAATTGGAATTGCCGACTTTGGTGCTGCCGTCGGCGGCGAGGTAGGGAACCTGCATGTCACGGCTCTGGCGCAGGATGGCTTTCCACGCCTCTACCGAGACGGAATTGATGTTGAACATGCCATCCACCACAAGTTTTGAAGCGATGGTTTCGAATTGGTATTTATCGGTTTTGGGGTCCTTGCCAGTGGCCATCGCGGCAGTGACTGCATCACTGAGTTTCGGCGAGTCCGCCCTCGGAGCAGGCAGGTAGAAGCGGTTCGGCAAGGGCGTGGCAAGTGTCAGATGTTTTTGGTAAACCGTGTTGATCGATTGATCGCTTGCCGAACTAAAATCCTTGACGTCCTTGGTGATGGAAGAGACGAACCAGTCGTCAAACAACAGGTGGTTGAGGATGTAGGTATCGTCGTTACACATCCCGTCGTTGTATGTGGTTTGAACGGCAATTTGATCCGGTGCGAATATCGGGTGCGCGGATCCGTTTCCGATCAAGTTGAACTGAAACGGTGGAATTGGATTGTTGTTGCGTGCGTCGAAATGCTGCAACTCGGCAAGGCTTTGTAGCGGCCGGGTGGGTAACTCGGCAACCACGCAGCGGGTCAAACCACTCCCAGGTGTTAGGCCTGAAACGATGTAGGAGCTCCCAGAAGAGGACTCCCATTGTGGCGCTAGCGTATCATTCCACCCGTTCATTTCTTGAAAGGCGAAATCATAGGGTGAATTGATGGGGTGATAGACTCCGGTACCGGCCATCGAAGTGACTGCATTGGCATCATCCCCGAAGCCAA
>JAYWDF010000617.1:0-4770 GCA_043779985.1 Akkermansiaceae bacterium
CTTTTCCACCGGCTCATCGCGCCAAGATAGATCTTCTTCGATCTTCTTGCCGCCGACGTTCTTGTAGCTCTCGGCAAGTTCGAGCAGCCGCTCGGTGGAGTCCGGCCGGCGGTTCAGGAGCACGTCCTCGACGCATTCCAACAAATCCTTCGGGATCTCATCGTAAACTTCGAGCATCCCGGCGTTGACGATTCCCATGTCCATCCCCGCTAGGCCGGCGTGATAGAGAAACGCCGAGTGCATCGCTTCCCGGACCTTGTTGTTTCCGCGGAAGGAGAAGGAAATATTGGACACGCCGCCGGAGACCATCGCGCCGGGCAGATTCTCTTTGATCCAGCGCGTCGCGTTGATAAAATCCAGCGCGTAGTTGTTATGCTCCTCGATACCGGTGGCAACCGTCAGAATGTTAGGATCGAAGATAATATCGTCCTGACTGAATCCGACTTCATCGACTAGGATCCGGTATGCCCGCTCGCAAATCCGGATCTTCTCCTCATAGGATGCCGCCTGGCCGTTCTCATCGAAGGCCATGACGACCACGGCCGCACCGTAACGCATGATGTGCTGCGCCTGCTTCTTGAAATTTTCCTCGCCTTCCTTGAGTGAGATCGAGTTCACGATTCCCTTCCCTTGAAGGTATTTCAGGCCTTCCTCGAGGATTTCCCACTTCGAGGAATCCACCATGATCGGCACCTTCGCGACATCCGGCTCGCCTTGGAGCAACTGCAGGAACCGGCTCATCATCGCCTTGCCGTCGATGAGTCCGTCGTCGAAACAGATATCGATGACGTTGGCGCCGTTGGCGACTTGTTGGCGGGCGACCTCGACCGCAGCTTCGAGATCACCGGCACGCACGAGTTTCGCGAACTGAGGGGAGCCCGCGACATTGGCGCGCTCGCCGATCATCAGAAAGCGCTTGTCGGCGGTGTGATTGTAGGCCTCAGTGCCGGACAGGCGGAGGGCGTGGGGAATGGTTTTCATTTGGATGAAGCGAAACGCAGAGGACGCGGAGGAAGAGGAGGAAGACGCGAAGGGTTTATTGGGGAAAATTGATGACGAGGCGTTTGATGCCATCTCGAAGAAGGATGACATTGAAGTTAATCAACAAGCCTAGTTTTTTCTGAGAGAGACGCATGTAGGTGTGAAGCTGGGCTTCGTGGATGGGAACGATGGCGGTGACGGTCTTGATTTCAACGACGACAGATTCTTCAACCAAAAGGTCGATTCGATAGGCATCTTCGTCCAAGATTTCTCCCTTGTAAAAAACCTTCGTCTGAACCTGACGTCGCGACGATATGCCTCGGAGCAAAAGCTCTTTTTGCAAAGCCGCCTCATAAACGCGTTCCAACAAGCCCGGTCCGAACTCACGATGCACCTCCATCGCGGCGTCAATAATGGCGCCCGACAAGCAGTTCAGTTCATCCTTTGTCTTCATAAAACTTGATTCTCAGCGTCTTCCTCCGCGCGCTCTGCGCCCTCCGCGTTTCGATTCATCTTACCACCGGCACTTCCCGCGGCGCGTACTGCGCCACGGCCTTGGCGATGGCAGCGACATGCTCCGGCGTATTTCCACAACAGCCACCCGCTAGATTAAGCAGGCCGGCTTTGGCGAACTCAGCCATGTAGTCATACATGTGCTGCGGCTCGAGGTCGAAGCCGGTGGGTGCCAAGGGATTAGGCAAGCCCGCATTGGGATAACAGGAAACACAAGTGGCGGCGCATGCGGAGAGTTCTTCAAGGTGCGGACGCATCAGATCCGGTCCGAGTGAGCAGTTGAGGCCGATGGCAAGGGGTTTGATGTGGGCGAAAGCATTCCACAACGCCTCGACTTTTTGCGCGGAAATCATCGTTTCCCCACCGAGTCCGACGGCCGCGGAAATGATCACGGGAAGACGCACGCGATCTTCCGCATACACTTCCTGCACCGCCACGGCGGCGGCTTTGGCATTGAGTGAATCGAAAATTGTTTCGATCATGAGAATGTCACACCCGCCTTCGATCAGGCCGCGGACTTGGTGTTTGTAGGCGGCGAGCACTTGGTCAAACGTCACCACCCGAAAGCCGGAGTCATTCGCATCAGGGGAGTTGGTGAGAGAAACCGTTAGCGGGCCGATTGCGCCTGCGACATACCGTTTGCGACCGGTGTCCGTGCCGATATTATCCGCCCACTTCCGGCAGAGTCGCGACGACTCGACGTTCATTTCCCACGCAAGATCGTTGAGAAACGAATCATCGAGGATTTTCTGGAAGAACTCCGGGTCTTTCCGCCCGCCCTTTTCACGTGGGTCCTCGACGAAAAACTCGCTCTGCGCGATGCCGGTCGCGGAAAATGTGTTGGTCTCGCAAATGTCCGATCCCGCCTCGTAGAAGCGCTTGTGAATGTCGCTAATCACCTCCGGGCGGGTGATCGAGAGGATGTCGCCGTTGTTCAACACGTCCTTCTCATTGTCGGCAAACCGCGGGCCGCGGGCGTCGGCTTCATTGAGCCCGTAGGTCCGGATCGTGGTGCCCATGGCCCCGTCGAGGACGAAAATCCGTTCGGCGAGGGCGGCTTGAAGTTCTTGAGTGGCGTCGGCCTGTGGCATGGCTCCAATTTAGCCACCAAACCGAGTATTTCAAGAAACAAATCTTCATATCTAGATATGATGATGGGAGCGCGAATAACTCCATGCACCCGATCAGGCGAAAATCTCCTTCACCACCCTGGCCGGTTCCACGCCGGTGAGCCGCTGGTCGAGACCTTGGAATTTAAAGCTCAGCCGGTCGTGCTCCAAGCCGAGGGAATGCAGCAGCGTCGCATGAAGATCGCGGATGTGCACCGGATCCTTGACGATGTTGTAGGACATTTCATCGGTTTCCCCATGGACGTGGCCACCCTTGATGCCGGCCCCGGCCATCCAGATCGAGAAACACCGCGGATGGTGGTCGCGGCCGTAGTCGGTTTCTGTGAGTTTTCCCTGACTGTAAATGGTGCGGCCGAATTCGCCACCCCAGATGACGAGCGTGTCTTCCAGCATGCCCCGTTGTTTCAAATCCTGGATCAGGCCGTAGCAGCCCTGGTCCACGTCCTTGCACTGGGAGGCGAGGTCGCGCGGAAGGTCGCCGTGCTGGTCCCAGCCGCGGTGGAAAATCTGCACGAAGCGCACCCCGCGCTCGACCAGTCGCCGCGCCATGATCGCGGAATTCGCAAAGGTGCCGCGGGTTTTGCTATCGTCGCCGTAGAGTCGATAGACGCTCTCCGGCTCACCGGACATGTCGGTTAGCTCCGGCACGGACGCCTGCATCCGGAAGGCCATTTCATACTGCTGGATGCGGTTCTCAATCTCCGGATCGCCGACGGCGGAGAACGAACGGCGGTTCAACTCGTTCATCCCATCGAGCATGTTGCGGCGGGCTTCGCGCGAGATCCCCGGTGTGTCATCGAGGAAAAGGACCGGATCGCCGAGCGAGCGAAGTGCAACTCCCGCGTATTTTCCCGGCAGATACCCGGAGCCCCAGAGACGGGAGGAAATCGCCTGCACGTTCGAAAATGGCGAGCTGTGCGTGGCATGGAGCACGACGAACGACGGCAGTTCCTGGTTCATCGAACCTAGGCCATAGGACAGCCACGAGCCGAGCGATGCTTTTCCCGCCTGCATCGAACCGGTACAGATCAACTGGTTGGCGGGCTCGTGGTTGATGGCATCGGTGTGCATCGACTTGATGATGCAGATGTCGTCGGTCATTTTCGCGGTCCACGGCAGCAACTCGCTCACCCAAGTTCCGGATTGCCCGTGCTGGTTGAATTTAAAAATCGACGGCGCGAGCGGAAATGACGCCTGCCCGGAAGTCATCCCGGTGAGACGTTGCCCTTGCGCTTTGAGATAGCCGTTGAGGTCCTCCTTGAAGCGTTTTTGCAAATCCGGCTTGTAGTCGAAAAGATCGAGCTGCGAGGGCGCGCCGATGAGCGAAATATAGATCGCGCGCTTCGCCTTCGGGGCGATTTGCGGCAGCATTTGGTTGATTCCAGCCATGCTTTCGGCCGCAGATACACCGCGCTGGCCAAGCAGGGAGGCGAGCGCGGCCATGCCAAGTCCGGTGCCCGACTTCCGGAAGAACTGGCGACGGCTGTAAGCGGTGTTATGGGATTCCAATGGATTCATCGCGGTTCAGCGGGTGATGGTTTCATCGAGATTGAGGATCTGGCTGGCAAGCAGCGTCCATGCGGCAAGCTCGGGCGCATCCGCGTCCTTGCGAGGTGGAGTGGCTCCGGTGGTGATCAGTTTGGTCGCATCACCGGCATGGGCCCGGAACGAAGTCAGTGCGGTGTCGAGCGATTTCCTGACGATCCGCCGCTCCTCGGCATCGAATTTTCTTCCGTCCAGACGCGCGCTGATGAAGTCCAGGCGGGCATCGAAATCCGTCTCCGCCTGCAACGCGTGGGACGCCAGCTCGCGTGACGCCTCGATGAACTGCGGATCATTCAGCAGCACCAGCGCTTGTAACGGCGTGTTCGTCAGATCCCGCCGGACACAGAACGACTCACGCGTCGGCGCATTGAAAATTTCCATCGACGGCGGCGCTGCGGTGCGTTTCCAGATCGTATAGAGCGAGCGGCGATAGAGTCCCTCACCACGGTCCTCGCGATACGTCCGCGTGTTCGACTGCGGCATCGCGACCGCCTCCCAAATTCCTTCCGGCTGATAGGGCTTCACCGAGGGGCCGCCGACGTTCGGCGAGAGCAGCCCGGCGGAGGAAAGCGCGAGGTCGCGGATCTGTTCGGCATCGAGT
>JAYWDF010000618.1:0-4769 GCA_043779985.1 Akkermansiaceae bacterium
CTCGCAGTGTTGCCGGTCACCAGCATGCCTGCGGTGTCGGCCAGCGTGAGAGTCTGCGAAGTGAGAACATCGAGAGTGCCGGAAAGCCCGGCGGCCACGCGGATTACCTTGGAACTGCTGGCGCTGAAACCACTGGAAATCTGCAAGGTGCCGCCGTTGAAAATCACGTCCTTGCTGCCGCTGCCCAGATTGTTTTCCGCCGCGATTGCCAGAATGCCGCCGTTGACGAAAACGTTGCCGGTAAACGTGTTGGCTCCGCCGAGCGTCAGCGTGCCAAGATCGCCTTTGGTGAGGCCGACGGTTCCGCCCGTGTTGTTGGCGATCACGGAATTGATGGCCAGGCTGGCACCGCTGGTGACCGAGACGTTGAGGTTGCCGGCCGCGACTCCACCGGCGGTCAGGCGGCCCGTTCCTTGGATCGTGGATGCCACCGCCGTGCTCTTGATCAGCGAACCGTTCAGGAGGTTCAAGGTTCTGGAGCTATCGCTGCCCAGGTCGATCGTCCCGGTGTCCGTGAGGTTGAGGCCGAGGTCGGTGGTGATCCCGGCATTGCTCAAAATGCTGGCGGCGGCGACGGAGGCGCTGGTCAGCCGGACGATTTTCGTGGAGTCGTTGAAGTTGATTCCCAAATCGCCCTCGTAATAATCGCTGTAGGCGCGGATGCCGTTGGCGAAGTATTCGGCGGGGTCCGCCCCCACGGTGGCCCAGCCGCCCAGCAGTCCGTTGGCTTGCCCGGTGATGGAGATCCGCGGCCCGGTCGATGAGGCTCCGAGCACGCCACCGGTCGCGGTGAAGTTCACGGTCGCTCCGTTGGCGATGGTTCCGAAGCTGGAAAATGTCAGCATCGTGGCATTGGAGCCGCTGCCGTTGTGGGTCACGTTGACGGTGGAAGATCCGCCCAGGACGGTGAGGCTGCCGACGGTTTCGGCGCTGCCGTTGCCGTCGGAAATCAGCCGCAAGGTTCCGCCATTGAGCTGGATCGCCGCCGAGTTGCCGATCCGGTTGGCATTTTCGGTGACGGAATTGTCGAGCTGGAGGGTGCCGCCGTTGCGGAGGGTGACGGTGGGAACGCTGGCGAGGGCACCTGAAGCGCCGCTGAGAGTCACCACTCCCGCGCTGACATCCAGCGCGGCGGTGGTGGTGTTTCCGCCGGAAAGCGTGAGGGTGCCGGTTCCCGATTTCACCAGAGTCCCACTGCCGCCGATGGTGCCGCTGAATTGGGTGGAGAGATCCGCGGCCCCGACGTTGAAGGTGCCGCCGCCCAGGGTCACTGTCCCGGAGCCGGAAAGGCCGCCGACGGTTTGGGAAAACGTGCCGAGGTTGAATGTCGCGGAGTTGACCGTGACGGCGGTCAGCGAGTTGAGAGCATCGCTTTTACCCAGCACGAGATTGCCGCCGCTGAGGGTGGTGGCCCCGCTATAAGCGTTGCTGCCGGAAAGCGTGAGTGAGCCGATGCCGGTTTTCACCAATCCGCCGGTGCCGCTCATGATCCCGCTGTAGGTCGTCGTGGCATTGTTGCCGCCGAGGGACAAAATGGCGCTGCCGAGCTGGACGTCGCCAGCCCCGGCCAGTCCTCCGACCTGGGTCGCGAAACTCCGCAGGTCCAGGACGGCTCCGCCGGTGATGGAGACGGCGGTATTGGTTGGCAGGGCGTTGGTGCTCCCCAAAATGAGATTCCCGGCGGAAATCGTGGTGGTCCCGGCATAGACGTTCGTGCCGGAGAGAGTGACGCTTCCGGCGGTAGTCTTGGTCAAATTGCCAGTACCTGCCAAGGCGACTTGAACGATTCCCGAACGGAGGTCGAAGTTTCCGGTGCTGGTGAGCGTGGAACTGCCGCTGCCGGTGATCGAGCTGCCGTTGTCCAGGATCACGGCTCCGACCGAGTCGCTGCGGTTGGCCCCGAAATCCAGGATGCCGCCGCTGACGGTGAGGGCACCCGAGCCGAGGGCATCGTTCGCTCCCAAAGCCAGGCTGCCTGCGGAAATGAGCATGGCTCCCGAGGAACTGTTGCTGCCGCTCAAGCGGATCAAGCCTCCGCCGGTCTTGGTGAAACCGCCAATGCCGGAGATCGCGCCGGTGAATGACACTTCGCCACCCGCTTCCGCGGTGAAAGTCACTGAATTGCTGAGTGTCAGCGCTCCGCTGAAGGTATTCACTCCGGAAGTGTTCCATCCGCCGAGGCTGGAGGTGCCGGTATTTCCGGCACGAACGGTGATCGCGTTGGCGACGCTCAATCCGGTGGTGGCATCAAACAGCAGCGAGGCGGAACTCGCGCCGCTCACGTCCCCGAGGTTGGCCGCCGCCGTGCCCAGCGCGCTTGAATTCCCCAAAAGCGTGCTTCCCGCGTTGGCGGAATAAGCGCCCGAGAAGCTGTTGGCTCCCGACAGCAGCAGGTTGCCGGCACCGGTTTTAGTGGCCGCGAAGGCCCCTGAAACGATGCCGGAAATCGTCAGATCGACTCCGGAAAGTCCGTTTGAATTCACCAGAAAAGTCCGCGCCGCGGTCATCGCCACGGCGGATTGGATGAAAGCGGTCGCGCCGTTGGTGCCGCTGAAGGTCAGGTCTCCCCCGAGGCCGAGGCTGCCGGTTCCGGTGACCGAGCCGCCGAAAAGTGTGAGCGCGCCGACCGTTTCGGAAAACGATTGCAGCCGCAGTTGTCCGTCGGAAAAGATCGCGAGCGCCGAGGCGTCGGGGATTTGGTTGCTCGCGGTGAGCTGGACCGCCGCGCTGGCCACGGCTCCGTTGCCGTCACCGATTTCCAGAGTCCCGGCGAAGGCGTTCGTGCCGGCGGTTTTCGCGAGGATCAATTGGCCGTCGTTGACCTTTGTCAAACCGCTGAAGGTATTCGCGCCGCTGCCTCCAAGCGACAGCGTGCCGCCGCCGGACTTGGTGATTCCAGAACCCAAGCCGCTGATCACGCCGTTAAAATTCACCGGGGCAGCACCATTGAAAGTAAATGAACGCGTGGCTCCCAAGGCGGTCGCACCCGTGAAAGTGATTCCCGAAGCCCCGACAAAAGTCGTGTTCCCGGTGAACGTGAGGGCATTGGCCAGAGTCAGCGCGGTGGTGGTGCCGAAGCTGGCGCTGCCGAGTGAAAAAGTGCCGCTGCCCAAGGAATTTGCCTGTCCCGCGTAGAGCGTTCCGGCGCTGAGAATGAGGCTCTTGATGGTGTTGTTCCCCGAAAGAACCAGGGTTCCGGAGCCGGCCTTGGTGAGTGTCCGGCTGGGGTTGGAAACATTCCCGCTCAAGGTCAGGACTCCCGTGCCGCTGACGTTGAGGGTCCGGTTTTTCGTGAAACTGCCCGCGCCGCTGAGGGTGAGGGCATTGCTGCCCGCAAACCCGAGGTTTTGGTCCAAGCTGTAGGTATTGGACAGGCTCCAATTTCCTGCCGTGGCGTCGAGAACCAGGGATCTCCCGTTGAACTGGACCGTTCCGGTGCCGAAGGCGGAATTGCTGCCGACAATCACTTTGCCCCCGGTCAAATTGGTCAGCCCCGAGTAGGTATTCGCGCCAGCCAGCACCAGGATCCCAGAACCGGATTTCGACAAGCCGCCGCTGCCGCTGAGCAGTCCGCTGATGGTGGTGGTGCCGGCGCTGCTGACGGTCAGTCCGAAGCCCGCGTTGTCGATATTCCCATTCAACCAGAGCCTGCCCGCGTTGGTTGCCCAAGTCTGCGCGGTGCCGAAAACGAGCGCGTTGTTGATGGTCTGGTCGTTGGTGACGCTGCTGTTGACGATGCCGCCTGAAGCCGTGAGCGTGTAAATCCCGGTCCCGCCCAAAACGAACGAAGACGCGGTGGAGCTGAAGGTCAGCGAGGCGACGCTGCGGTTCACCGAAAGCGTGGGAACAAGCCGCGTGCCGCCGGTGAAAATCAACGCGTCCCCGCTTGCGGCGGGTGCGAGTCCGCCGCTCCAGTTCGCTCCCGAGAGGAGATCATTGTCGGTCCCCGCCCCGGTCCAGGTGAGGGTGGCGGCGTCCGCAAACCCCATCCCCAAAGCCAGCATCAGGATATGTCCCGCCACTGGCGACAAACGTTGCCGGATTCCAAATGGATTTCTGGATGAGAGTTTCACTTCAGCATGCATTCCCCGGGTCGGACCTTCTTGGCCGTGACAGTGCAATCGCTAATCGCAGATGATTCAATTCGCCCAGGGGAGGCGGACGAGTCATGGGCCGAATCATGCCTTAATGTAAATTCATGTTAGCTATCAGGAAGAGGCGGATATCTAAGCCGCCTTGGCGGGTGAGGAAGTCATAATCGTCACCCGAGAGGGAAGCCTCCTGCTGACCGCTGAGCCAGTTTCTGGCGAATTGATTTTGGGTTCCCGCGCAGGCTTGACTCGCTTCGCGGATGATCGGCTGGACGCACCGACGCTGCCGGAAAGTGAATGGAAGCCGAGCTTGTGAAAGCTTGCCTCGCCACACATGCAGTCCTTTGGTGTCTCCCGGCGATCCCTTTGATCGGGTTATCACGGCCACCGCGAAGGTTCACAGCGTCCCGCTGCTGACCCGCGATCGGGCGATTACCCACTCCGGAGTGGTCGAGATCATCTGGTAAAATGGCTGAGAAATCATCCGGTTTCCGGTAAATTGCCTCACAACTCCGAAAACTCGGATTCCTAAGAAAAAAACCTTGCGCGGTCGAGGGCTCCGTGGTGTTCTCCCCGCCCGCCCACAGGGGTGGATTAACTTTTATTCCCATCCGGCCATGGCCTACGCAGTGATCAAAACAGGCGGTAAACAATACCGCATTCAAGAAGGCGACAAAT
>JAYWDF010000619.1:0-1522 GCA_043779985.1 Akkermansiaceae bacterium
GGAATCGACCGCAGCACTTACAGCCTGGTGGGAATGATCGGGCATGATTTCTACGAAGGCCAGCGCCAGGGTAGCCAGGGCTATCCGCGCTTCACCAGTCCCGAACTGCGTGGACCGGAAGGCTACGCGGACTTCATCCGCATGGCCTGCAGCAAGGAGCTCGAACGCTGCGGCGTTGACAAGTTCGACCTGTTGATGCTCCACAATCCCGATGAACTCGGCTACACCAGCGAGCCCCTGTGGCAGGCCCTCCAAGGCGCGAAAAGCGAGGGGCTCACCGACCGGCTCGGCATCGCCCCCGGCCCGGCTAACGGATTTTCCCTCGATCTCGTCGGCTGCTTCGAGCGCTTTGGCGAGCTGATCGACTGGTCCATGCTGATTTTAAACCCTCTGGAGCCATGGCCAGTCGGACTTACCCTGCCGATTTGTGAGAAACACGGGATCAAGGTGATGACCCGCGTCGTCGACTACGGCGGCGTCTTCCATGATGACATCGGTGGCCCTGAGCACAGCTTCAAGCCGGGAGATCATCGCACCTATCGGCCGGAAGGCTGGGTGCGGCACGGCATGGAAAAAGCCAATCGCATGCGCCCGCTTGCCGAGAAATACAATCTCACCTTGCTGGAGTTCGCCTGCATTTGGAATCTCAGCCACCCCGCAGTCAAAAGCGTGGTGCCCACCTTCATTCAGGAAGCGGGCGAAGGAGCGCGCAAGATCGAGGACAAGATCCGCGAGTTCGCCCAATTGCCCGACATCCGTTTCACCGCTGAGGAGGTCGATTCGATCCGCCAGATCGGCGACAACACCGGCTGCATGACCCTGAAAGGTGCCAGCAAGCGTCACCAGTCCAGCGAGCGTCCCGACGAGTGGCCGATGCGTGAGGATCTGTTGGAATTGGCCGGTCGTCACGGCCTAGGCTCGGAGTGGTGATAGAAACAAGGAGGCTTTCTATCAAGAGGTCCGATGCGTCGCGGAAGTCGCGGTTCTGCAGCCTCGCCCCTACGGTTTTACAGCGAAAAGCTATCCTTCAGGGCTTGGTTTGGAATCCACGATGAAACGGATCAGCCCCTGCACGGTGCAGGGGGCCTCGACCGGGTGGCGCAGCGGGTGGATGCGGTAAACATTTCGCCTCCCCTGGCGTTTGCGCACGAGGACACTGCCCGCCTCGAGCTCGGAGATGATTTTTTGCACGCCACGCTCGGTAATACCCACGGCCGCCGCGACGTCGCGCAGGCGCATGTCGGGATTCTGAGCCAAACCAAGAAGGACGTGCGCGTGGTTGGTGAAAAAGGTCCAGCCGGTCGAATCGGCGCGGGGCGGCGCAGATTTTTTCATTTTCGCGTTAACGGTTAATGCAAGGAACCAAATACATGAATCGCAGTTCGTGTATTTGATTTCCGGTGATTGAACACCGGAAATTTGAAACCTTCAAGTCTCGCCAACCGACATCCCCACCTCACACCCATTATGGAACTCCTTCAATCGCTATCCACGAGCTTGCTTTCACCGACTGTCCTCGCTT
>JAYWDF010000620.1:0-4754 GCA_043779985.1 Akkermansiaceae bacterium
GGTCCGCTTGCGACATTCACCACTCCGGTCCCGGAGAAGTAAGTGTCATTTAGGTGGGTGGCGGTGGAACTGGTGGACCCCCAAGTGCCGGATGCTTGCTGGGTGCTGCCGAAATACAGGGTGCCTACGGTTTCGGTGCCGGTGGGCTCTACCTTGCCACCGTCGATGATGAGTGTATTCGCATCGGCAATGGCAAAGCCACTAACTGCCAGAGTGCCGGCGGTGACGGTGGTGGCTCCTGTATAGGTGTTGATGCCGGTTAGAGCCAGCGTGTTGATGCCGGTTTTGGTCAGGCCGCCGCCCGAAGTGCCATCCTGTTGCAGGGGGGCCTGGATGGTGACGCTGCCATGGGTGGTGTCGAAGGTGGCGCCACCGTTGGCGATGAGAACCGTCACGCCGGATTGAATCCAGTCATTCGGTGACAGATTGGGATTTCTCGGACTCACTGCCAAAGTGCCGTTATCGAGGCGGAGGACTGCCGAAGTGCTGGCTACCTCTCGATTTACCTTGTCGGTGCGAAGGGTTCCGCCGTTAGTGACATTCACTGTTGCGTCGCCGGTGTCGAAACGCGTGATATACCAGTCAGCGACGTGGCTGCCGCTGATATGGATCGTTCCACCACCACCGCCAAAGCCAAGCAGCATTTCCAGACCGAGGCCAGATGTGCCGCCGGTCAGATTCATACTGGAACCGCCATTGACAACGGCATAGCCATTCATTTCGAAGGATCCACCGGTCTGAATGAAGTTGCGGCCGTTCCCGACGTTGACCTTGAAGTTTCCTGGTCCTGAACAATTGATGGTGCCGCTCTGGAGCAGCAAGGTGCCGCCGGTGACATCAATGCCAGAGGTGATGGTCACACCGGCAAGTGTCTGGGTGCCGGTGCCGGTTTTTCTCAACGTGAGATTGCCACCGCCATTCCCGCCATAGCCGAGGAATAGGTTATTGTTATAGATCGTCCCGCTGAAAGTGCTGCTACCATTATTCGCACCGATGGTGAGACTTGTATTACTGCTCCAGCCCTTATTGATGATGCCGGTGCCGGTCAACTGATCGACGGTGGTGTTGCCATCCCAAACATCGAAGATCCCGCCGGTTTCGACATTCAAGCGGGCCTTGTTGCCGCCATAGGCGCTGTTGCCGTATTCGTTGCGCAGCACACCGCCCCGCACGTCGATGACGCTGGCGGTTCCGGTGAGGGCGAAAATCTGGGGTGAGCCAGGACCGCCGACCATCATCAGTCCAGCTCCGCTTTTAATGAGGTTGCCCGTGCCGCTGAAGGTGCCACCGTTGAATTGCGTCGTGCCACTGGTCAGGTTGAATTCCAGATTGGCGGCGGTGATGAAATTGCTGCTGCCGGTTTTATTGTCGATGAATTTGAGAAGCCCACCGTTGACGGTCGTGCCGCCACCGTAGGTATTGGCACCGGACAGCGTCAGCGTGCCGGAACCACTTTTGATTAGCGGTGTGGGGCCGGCGATTGGCTGACCGGTAAGGATATAGTCTTTCGTGGCATTGACGGTCACACTGGCGGGCGTGCGGCGGGCGGTCAGGGTGACGGTCAGCGGGCTGATGCCGGTGTTGGTGTCATCAAAGGTCACCGAGTCGAATTCCGCATAATTCCTATTAACTCCGCCGCTCAGAAGCTTCCAGTTCGCGGTGGCTGCATCCCAGTTCCCATCCCCTGTGTCCCAGCGCAGATCCGCAGCAACCGCACCGCCCGTGTACAACACGCTAACCTGCGAAACCGTCAAGGGACCTTGGTAAACCCGCACATCGTATAATTTTCCGGCAAAATAGCTTCCCAAGCCGGCATTATCCCGGACTCCCAAACCCAGCGCACTGCCAGACGGATCGGCCCAAGGGCCCGTGTCGCCAGTCAGGTTGATGCTAGAGTCGAGCGTTCCGTCCACATAGAGCTTGCGCGTGCCGAGCGTGCCATCCCAGACCGCCGCGAAATGATGCCAGAGGCCATCGTTGATGTTCACCGATCCACCCGGATCATCCGCGCCTGGCGTGCCGCGCAGCGAGAATGTTGACTTAGTACCAGTGCTGTAGCGGCGCACTTGAAAGCCGCTGGATTCGCCGTTCTTCGAGACAAAGGGTCCCCAAACACCCGGAAAGCCCTTGGCCCAGAAGGCCACCGAAAACTGGTTGGCCAAAAGCGTGTCGAAAGTATTCGTGTAGCCCGTATTCCCGACCTTGCTGTTGCCAATTAGCACACCGACATTGTTCGCGGTTAGATCGAGCGATTTACCGGAGAAACCGGCCGGCACATCGATCGAATAGGCCAATGCGGCAGCGTTGCTGCCAACCGCCACGCCATCGTGCGTGCCCGGTGCACGGAAGCCGGACGTGTCAGTCAAACTCTCGGACCCGGTGATCCAACGGCCAACCAAAGTCTGCGCCGACGAAGTGCTGGCGAAGGTGGATACAAGCGCAGCAACGGCCAACATGCCGAACTGAACTCTCGTTGCTTTTCTAATGGTTTTCATAATTCAAAGTGATTGCTTTTTTGGGTGGTTAGACGGTTGCTTGGATTGAGAAAGGTTGCGGGAGGGGAGGAGTGAGTGTGCGGGGATTCATGGATTTTTGATGGTTTGTTAGGATTTTAGTGGAGATTTTGGAGGCCGGTGGCAAGCCGGAAAATGGTGCAGCCTGAGAGGGTCTTCGCGGGGTTTTTAGGGAGATGAGATCGCCCGTCTGAAAGAAACTAGACTGCTCCAGTCTGGGTGTCGTGTCGCATCTTAGTGCGACTCCCGGATGGGTGTTCAGTGACCCAGTGAATTTATGGCTGAAAATAGATGGGTCGGCTGACCGTGGCGGCGGTTGACGATATCCGGACCCTGATCCGGTAGAACATGCGGTGGCTGCCATTCCGGCGGTGTTTGGATCGGCGTCGAGTTTGACAGAAATGAAACTGGCCCTGTCATCGGGGTCGCTCCCCATGATCATTTCCTCGATGTCACTGTAAGTGTCTCCATCGGCATTGGTGGTGGGATTTTCCGCGAGGTAGGGATTTCTGTTTCAGAGCCGCTCATCCGCATCGGGGGCACCGTCAGCGTCGGTGGCTAGATCGTTGGGGCGGCCGGTGGTGAAGTAGTCGATTTCGAAAGTCCCTTGTGAGGATTCAATTGGATCAATGCGGAGTCGGCGGATGATGGTGTCGTAGGGCTCGAGCGCGACTACCTTGAAATTGCCGGGGGGGGCCGGGGTGGGGGTGACCGTGATTGATTGATCCGAGACTGCCACCCGTTCAATCCCAGCGGCCTTGAGAAATCCCGGGCAGGAAATGGCGAGTGCGATGGCGATGCCTACACCCGCAAACCATCGTCGGCCTGCTGCTGGATTGGATTTAAGTGGGGGTTTCAAGATTGGCACCCTACGACGATTGAAAAGTTAGAGCATGTCACTTTTTCGTGCGACAGCATTGGATTCCGCCATGCGAGCCGGCTCAGGTCAGATCCAGAAGACCGCGGCGGATGGCGGCTCCGACAGCGGCCGGCAAGCTGCGCACGTGCAGCTTATTAAAGATGCGGCGGAGGTATTCGGTGACGGAGTGGACGCTGATCCCGAGTTCGTGGGCGACCGCATTTTTGGTGAATCCGCGGGAGACGAGTTGCAGGATTTCACGCTCGCGCTGGGACAGGCTTTCCGGTTCCGAAATGGGACTGAGCTGTTTGAAAGTGGTGAGGATCATCCCTGCGATTTTCGGATCGAGAGGCGTGCCGCCGTCGGCCACTTCGTCGAGCGTGGCAAGGAGACGCGTGGTGGTTGCGGATTTCACGAGATAGCCCTGGGCCCCGGCTTCGATGGCCGCGTAAACTTTTTCCCGCACGGTCATGGCGGTGAGCACGATGACTTTGGCAGCCGGCAAGGCGACTCTCAGCAGGGGGATTCCTTTGATTCCATCCATGCCGGGAAGCCCGAGATCGACCAGCACGATGTCTGCCACAAGGCCTTGTTCGATGGCATCGAGCCCGTCTTCCATGGTCGAAAACGATCCGACCGTTTCGTAATACGGGTGCTTCGCGAGAGTCTTGATGATGGAGTCGCGATAAACCGCATGATCTTCGATTAACAGGATACGGATAGGGGCGATGCTCATGGGGTGGGTCTGGGTTTGATGTCGGCCCGGTGTTTCCCGCGAGGTTGCATCAGGGCGGATACGACGCCGAATCGGAGATTTCGAGGCGCGGGAAAAATCAGGACCAGTGTCGTCCCCCGATTCGCGCCGGAGTCGAATTCGAGGTGACCTGCGAGTCGTTTTGCCCGCTCCTTCAAGGCACGCAGGAATCGTGGCAGTCGTTGCAGATCATCGGGAATCCCCACGCCGTTGTCCGAGATGGAGAGATGGAACCGGTGGTCGATTTCCGTAAGTCGGATGCGCACATGGGTGGCCTGCGCGTGCCGCGAAATGTTGTGGAGGGTCTCGCGGAAAAACAGCATGAGATTACGCCGGGCAGCGTGATCAAGCAGCAGATCAGCTCCCGTGATGTCAGTTTCAAAAGACCACTCCATCGGCTCAAGGAGGATGGCGGCCGTATCGCGGAGGTGGTCGATGGTGTGGGCGGTCTCCTGGTCCTGGGGCCTCAGCAGCCAGACGATGTCACGCACCGAGTTGACCGTCTCCGCGGCGACACGCCCGATCGTGGAAGCCGTCTCATCGGCTCCGGGATGTTCCTGTTTCAGGAGATTGGAGAGCACCTGAATGCTGCCGAGATTGCTGCCGATTTCATCGTGGAGATCACCGG
>JAYWDF010000621.1:0-1517 GCA_043779985.1 Akkermansiaceae bacterium
CTGGCCTCAATCACGCTCCCAGAAAGACGGCTGCCGATTTCCAATCATGCGGCTCGTCGGTTTGTTTGATCTTGCCACGGGAGTTTGGATCGGCGCGGCGACCAGCCCGTTTCGCAGCAGCGAGCGCAATCTCTGCCGCAAGCTCTGGAAACACGTCAGAGCTGGCGATACCATCGTGGCCGACAGCGGCTTCTGTTGCTGGTTCACCCTTTATCTCTTCGGCCGCAAGAGCGTGAATGTGGTAATGCGCAACAATGGCATCCGCAAACCTGATCCACGGGCGGAGAAATTCGGCGCGGGAGACCGGTTGGAACGCTGGAGGAAGCCCAACATCAGGCCCAGGTGGATCTCGCCACGAGCCTATGCAAGCATGCCCGACAGCATCGCCGTGCGCGTGGTGACGGTCACTACCGATCCCATGGCCGGGTTCAGGACGACGGAGCTCCAGATCGCATGCACGGTGCTGGATCCGGAAAAGATGAGCGCTTCCAACATCGGCACCCTCTATCAAAGACGCCGAAAAGTGGAGCTGTTCATCGACGACTTGAAAACCACCCTTGGAATGGCGGTTCTCACCACGTTGAGTCCGGCGATGATCCGGCGCGAACTCCTCGTTCATATCATCGCCTACAACTTGCTGCGGGCGCTCATGACGCATGGAAAAGCATGCGATGGCGAGGAAGCCAGTTTCAATGGGGCCATCGACAGACCCAATCACTAGCTGCGGGCCATGCTGGCCTCCAAGTCAACCACGGTGCGGAGGCGGCTTGTCACTGACCTCGTCGAAATGGTCGCCGAAGACCAGGTTCCCAGCAGGCCCTTTCGGCGGTAACCAAGAGCAGTCAAACGAAGACTGAAGCCACATCAGCTGCTCAATGTTCCCCGGAAACAAATGATCGAGATCAGCCATCGCTCCCGCTACAAGAAACCCGCGGATGAAATTATCCCATACAACCCTTAAGTTAGCGCCATTCGAATCAGTCCTCAACCAAACGGCAGCTCTTCCGGCAACCGTGTCGTCTCGTCTAGCAGTCGCTCGCGGGCTGTCTCGAGATAGTGGCCATCCAGCTCGATGCCGGTGAAATTCTCAATCTGTTGGCGGTGCGCCGCGATGGCCGAGGTGCCGATGCCGAGAAACGGATCGAGCAGTCGGGTTGCCGGGCCCTTGCCGTGGAGGCGGATGCATTGCTCGACGAGTGCTACGGGAAAGGTGGCTGGGTGGGGGCGTTCCTTGTCGCGCGACTGGATGGTCTCGTAGGGAATGAACCAGGTATTCCCCCGGCAGCGCAAATCCTCGCCGCCGGTGTGGCCCCAGCGGGCGATGTTCGATTTATAAACGTAGGGCACCCCGGCGGCGCGGCGGTCGAGCGGGACATCGCCGGATTTTGTCAGGTGGAAAATGTATTCGTGGCAGTCGTTGACGTAGCGCTTCGAGTTGATCGGCTTGAAATGGCCGGCGCTGATTTGTTCGTTGGCGCGGGTTTCGATGGTGATGGATTTGATCCAGTGAAACGTGT
>JAYWDF010000622.1:0-4750 GCA_043779985.1 Akkermansiaceae bacterium
AGACGGCGTGAGCTAAGAGGGTCGAGGCCGGCACCGGGCTCATCGAGAAAGAGGATGTCGGGATCGAGGGCCATGGCGCGGGCAATGCCGGCGCGCTTATTCATGCCTCCGCTGATTTGTGCGGGGTAGTAGTCCTCATAGCCCGAGAGGCCGACAAGGGACAGCTTGTAGGAGACAAGGTCGCGGATCGCCTTGGGAGCCAGATCGGAATTCTCCTCAAGCGGCAGCGCGACGTTCTCCGCAAGGGTCATCGAGGACCACAGCGCGCCGGATTGATACATCACTCCAAAACGGCGGATGAATTTCACCCGCTCCTCGGGGCCTGCGGCGGTGAAGTCCTCGTCTTCATAGAGGATGCGGCCCTCCGTGGGTTCTTGCAGGCCGATGAGATGGCGCCGGAGCGTGCTTTTCCCGCAGCCGCTGCTGCCCATGATGATGAAGATGTCCTTCTCCGCGACCTCGAAATTGAGGTCGCGCATGACCACGAATGAGTCGTAGGCCATCGTCAGGCCGCGCACGGTGATCTTGGCCTGGGCCGGGGGATTTTCAGGAGTGGCAGGCATGAGTCAGATGTCGAGCACGGTGAAAATGGCGGCGAAGCCGGAATCCAGAATGATGATGGCGGTAATCGATGCGACAACCGCCCGAGTCGTCGCCTCACCGACGGCTGCGGAGGAATTTCCGGCATGCATGCCTTGCAGGCAGCCACTCACTGCAATGATGGCTCCGAAGAACACACTTTTGAAAACGCCGAGCGAAGCGGTGGTCAGACTCACCGCCGTGAGGGTTTCATTCCAATAAAGAACCGGTGGAATACCCACTGCGGCCCCGACCAACATCCCTCCAAGCATGCCAACCACATTCGCATACAGCGTGAGCAGCGGCATCATCAAGATCAGAGCCAACAAGCGGGGAAGCACCAGGAAATCGAAGGGATCGAAACCGAAGGTGCGCAGGGCATCGATTTCCTCGTTGGCTTTCATGCTTCCAAGGTGGGCGGCAAAAGCGGCTCCTGTGCGGCCGCTCATGATGATGGCCGTCATCACCACGCCCATTTCGCGGACCATTGCGATGCCCACCAGATCCGCGACGTAGAGGCTGGCGCCGAAGCTCGCCAGCTGGACATTGCCAACAAACGCCAGGATCATGCCGATGAGGAAACTGATGAGCGAGACGATCGGCAATGCCTGCACGCCACATTCCTGCACAACCACCCAGAAATCCCGCGCCCGGAAGCGGGCTCTGCCTGTTACGAAGCGTCCGAGTGCAAGCATCGCTTGTCCGGTGAACTCCGCGATGGATAAGACCCCCGCCCAAATACTGAGCGAAGCCTTTCCTAACCTAGTGATCTCCGAGGGTTCGGTGGCGATCAGCCGGGCGTCGATTTCCTCTGGCACAGCCAGCGCCAGTTCCATGAGGCCGAGAAGATTGGGCGGCAGGCCGATCAAGGTCGGCTTCTCCGGCTGCGGCGCGGCCCCCGATTTCGCCAAACCGCGCAAATGGGAGAGAATGAAGGCGGGAAGGGTGGAGTCAAAGCCACCGAGCTCGCTCGCATCATATCGATCCGGGGCAAGATCCGGAGTTTCACCCTGGATATCGGGAGTCCCGCCGTCTCGCTTCCAATCGCCGGAAAGCGCCAACACCACTTGCCGGCCATCCCGCGTCCAGCGGGCGCACGGTGAGGTGGATTCGGCGGATTGCATCCCTTAAGATGCCCGATAAATGAGCTGCAAACAAGCGCGTTCATCGCGGATAAGACATTGATAGGCCTCCGGCGCTCCCTCCCACCTCACACATGTCACCCCGCATACAATCCCCCGGTGACGCCGGCAGCCAAGGAATGCTAGAAATTTCAGCTTGCCGCAACGCGCGTGCAAGCGCACCGCACGATCGATCATTGCATTTGCACGCAAGGGGCGCTAACGGCGTGGTGCTTTGGAAAACATCGTCGCCTCAGTCGATTTCTCCAGAGCCACACCAAAAGTAACTCAAATCGCATTGAGTCTGGCGGAGGCATTTGCCGCAAACCTCAAGCTACTCCATGTCGTCGAGCTGGAGCCCGGCTACACCGCCTACGGCCTCACTGCGGGCGACTATCCGGCGCTTTACGAATTCCAGGAAGAGGCGAAACGCCGGGCGGGTGACAAGCTCGAGGAACTTCTTGCTAGAGTCCACACCGCATTGCCGAACGCCACCTCACAATTGGCTTTAGGAGGTTCGCTCCGTGAGATTGCCGCATGTGTCGACGACGGCGTGGCGGATTTTCTGATCATCGGTTCACACGGCCACGGGTTGACCGCCTCATTACTGCTAGGCAGCGTCGCAGAGGGAATGATTCGCAAGGCAACGGTGCCCACGCAGGCCGTTCCAGCGGCTTCCGAGCAGTCGGGAGCTAGACAAACCCCGCGGTTCTCGCCGGGCGACTTGATGATGTTGGATCCGGCAGATCATGCATGCCCCCCGTGGATCGTGCCCCTCAAAATGGATGACCCTGGCTATTTCGATTGGGATCGCCCCCATCCCTTGCCTCTCAATTTCGAAGCAACGCTGCCGCTGCATCCCTATCTGGTGGTTTACGCGAGGGCCAGGGTGGGAAAATTTGATTTTCCGGGTCGGGCCCGACTGGCTTGCACCCGCGGTCGGAGCGGCTATGGTTTCACCTATGTCCACCCACTCGATCCATATCCGGTCAGAAAGTCCCGACTTGCTGGTTCAATTCGATCTGCCGCCAGGCACCCACGCCCGAATCGGCGCATCGCCGCAAGCGGAGGTCACGCTTCCGCTCGGAGGAATCCCTCCTTTCTCGTGCATCCTCGGGCGCTTTCACGACGGCAGGCTTTATCTCGCGGGCATGGACGGGGCGATTTCAAGGCGCGTGGATCTCCCCGATGTTCTTCCGATCCCCCCCTACTATTTCAGGCTCTTCAAGCCCGCCGACACGGTCGAGACGGCCCCACCCGCACCGGAGGCCGAGGTCCCGTCGCTGACCTCCACGCTTTCGCAAAAGCTGAAGAATGTTTTGGCGCTTTTCACCAGCGGAGGTTCGCCGCCCGCGCCGGGTGGTCCATCGTAATTAGCAATAGAGCGCTTCCGCCAGGCCGGAGCTCCCGACCTGTGGCGACCGTGTAAAATCCGAGGATCTTTCCAATAGGCAGAAAAACCTGGCGCTGCGATAAACCCGTCATGGGCGGCGACGAGAAGGATTCCATTTGGGCGTTGATCGACGTGGCGGAAATCGTCTTTGCCGCTCTGGAAGTGATTGTGACTCTTTTAGGAGTCTGAAGCGAAATGTCCCCGCCGTGAATCGAACACGGATCTACAGTTTAGGAAACCGCCATTCTTTACCGCAGATAAAGGGGTATTTTCCAATCCTTACGCTTTCTTACGGATAAAATCTTGCCAGCCGCCGTTTTGCGGGGTATTGCAGGGCCATGCGAAGCACTGAAAAGGTTACAGTCAGACCGACGAAACACGCCGATTATCCCAAAGGCTTTGTTGTCAGATGGCCGGGGGCGAAAGGTAAGCGGATGGCCAAGCTCTTCACGAATGAACCCGAGGCACTGACATGGGCCAAGGAACGCCGGGCGGAACTTGGAGACGTGGGGGAATCTTTCGGCTCGATGACGGAGCCAGAAAGGGCCGCTGTGGCGTTTTGGCGGGGCTTCGCTGCCAGTGTGCCCGATGCCGCCCCGCCCGCCTTGCTGGCCATCCTGCAAGACTATGCGGAGACATGGAAGGCCACACGGTCAAGCGTGACAGTTTCCGTCGCTGTGGATGCCTACGAAGTCGCCAAGAAGGCCGAGGGATTGCGCCCGCGATCCCTGCAAGCCATCCGCACCCGTTGCCATCGTTTCGTCTTGGACTTTGGAAGCCGTTCGATTTCCTCGATCACCACGGCAGAAATTTCGGATTGGATTCTTTCGCTCCCCGTCCTTGTCCGTCGCGGCCCGGTGAAATCGGTTAAAGCGAAATCCCGCAAGGGTGCCGCGCCCGCGCAAGTCGGCTTGCTGGCCAAGCGCAATCAACGGCTTGGCTTGTCCGGGCTTTTCAACTATGCAAAGACACGGGGATGGGTCCGGGAAAATCCGGTTGCCGATGCCGCCCGCCCGAAGCCGCCGAAAACCCGCCCCGAGGTTCTCCGCCCTTCCGACGTTGCCCGCCTTTTCGGTGCCTTGGAGAAAATCGCCAAGGCCAAGAACGCACCCGCCCTGATTCCGTTTTGGGCCGTCCGATTCTTTGCCGGCGTCCGGGAGCAAGAAACCTTGCGGATGGATTGGAGCATGATCGACCTGGCTGGCGGGGAAATCCACTTGCCCGATACCGTCACGAAAACCGGGCATTCCCGCACCGTGAAGATAGAGCCCGCCCTTGCCGCTTTCCTCGCGTCCTACGCGCAACCCGACGGCCCGCTTGTCACGCCGTCCGCCATGGCCCGGATTTACCACTTGCGGAAGGCATGGCGCATCCTGCAAACCGAGGATGCCGCCGCCAAGGAAGCGGGCGAGCAAGTCCGCCCGTTCCCGGTGCCGATGCCCGCCAATGCCGCCCGCCATAGCTTTGCCACGTTTCACTTGCTGGCCTTCCGTCACGCCGGGGAAACCGCCTTGCAGCTTGGCCACGGTGGAAGCCCGGAGATGCTTCACCGCCACTACAAGGGCATTGGCAGCGAGGCGGAAGCCTTGGCGTTTTGGGCGATCCGGCCCGCCGCTGGCCCTGCCAACGTAGTTTCGATTTCAGGCCACACCGAGAA
>JAYWDF010000623.1:0-1517 GCA_043779985.1 Akkermansiaceae bacterium
GATCCCCGATGGTTACAAGGATACCCCCGTGGATCGGCTCGCTCCGCGCCAGCGTCTTTCCGATTCGCTGGACCAGATTTTCGCGAAAAAGCTCAACCCGGAGCACCACCTCGATGCGGTCGAGTGCAAGCTGTTCGGGATCGGCAGTGAGAGCTACGTGGTCGGCTCGCACGAGTTCTACATGGGCTATGCGATCAAAAACCAGAAGCTGCTTTGCCTCGATGCCGGCCATTTCCATCCGACGGAAGGCATCGCCGACAAGTTGACCTCCGTCCTGATGTATGTGCCGGAAATCCTGCTGCATGTCAGCCGCGGCGTGCGTTGGGACAGCGATCACGTCGTCATCCTCGACGATGCGTTGCAATCGATTGCTGCCGAGTTGGTGCGCAACCAATTGCTGGCCCGCACTCACATCGGCCTGGATTTCTTCGATGCCAGCATCAACCGGATCGCCGCGTGGACGATCGGCACCCGCAACACTCTCAAGGCGCTCCTAATGGCGCTGCTGGAGCCGGCCGCCCTCCGCGACGCGGAGAAATCCGGCGACTACACGTCCCGCCTCGCGCTGATGGAAGAGGCCAAAAGCTTGCCGTGGGCTGCCGTTTGGGACGCCTATTGCGAATCGCAAAACGTTCCAGTGGGCACCGCGTGGCTCGATGAAGTGAAGCACTACGAAAATACTGTGTTGGCCAAGCGAGCCTGATAAGACGAGCCCCACGGTTTGAAAACTCTTCTACAACTTACAGCGATTCAGAAATCCTTCGGTGCCGTCCGGGCGCTCAAAGGCGTCTCGTTCGAACTCCTGCCGGGCGAGGTCCACGCCTTGTTGGGGGAAAATGGCGCGGGTAAATCCACGCTCATCAAGGTGATCACGGGTGCCCACCAACCTGACGGCGGCACGCTCGTCGTCGCCGGTGAAGAGGTTTCCCACCTCACACCCTCCAAGGCCCGCGAGCTGGGGATCGCTTGCATTTACCAGCAGCCCGCGCTGTTTCCCGATCTAACCGTGGCCGAGAATATCGGCCTGCGCTTGAAGAAGGCCGGACTGTTCAGCCGCGTTCGTTGGGCCAACCAACGCGTGCAAGCCGTCGAGCTTCTCCATCGCATGGGCGCGGAAATTTCACCGGATGCGGAGGTCCGTTCGCTTTCGATGCCCGAGCAGCAACTTGTGGAAATCGCCTGCGCCTTGGGCTCCGGCGCGCGCATCGTCGTCATGGATGAGCCGACCGCCTCGCTCACCCAGAAGGAACAACACCTGTTATTCAAAGTCGTCCGCGACCTGCGCGCCAGCGGGGTGGGGGTGGTTTACATTTCCCACCGGCTTGAGGAAATCTTCGCGCTGGCCGACCGCGTGACCGTCCTGCGCGATGGCGAAAGCGTGGGCACCAACGCCGTCGACACCCTGACCGAGTCCGCGATGATCAAGCTGATGGTCGGCCGCGAGGTCTCATCGATCTATCCGCCGTCGGAGGGCGAACCCGGCAAGGTGGTGCTGTCGCTGAACAATCTCGGCTGTG
>JAYWDF010000624.1:0-12936 GCA_043779985.1 Akkermansiaceae bacterium
AGGGTGCCGTCGAAATCGAAGGACAGGACCGCGGAGGGTGTGGCTGAGGGTGGAAGTGTAGTCATGGAGCGGTAAAACGAAATGAGGACGCCGCGAGACTAGGGCCGCTGCTGCGCAAAAGCGAATCCAAGAATGCGCCGCGGGGTGATCGCGCCTTGATTGCTAGAGCGCCTGCCAGTCCGGCTTGTGATCATAGACCCAGCGGTAATATTCCGCCCGCTGCAAGCCGCTTGCCGCCGCCTCGTCGAGGGTGACTTTCACCCGCGGATGGAGTTGCAGGATGGAGGCGGGATTCATCGAGGTAACGGGCCCCTCGACCGCTTCGGCGATGGCGTGGGCTTTGTGCTGGCCGGTGGCAAGGAGCAGGTTTTGCTTCGCTTCCATGATCGTGCCGATGCCCATGGTGACGACGTGGTGGGGCACGTCTTCCTCGCTGCCAAAGTAGCGGGCGTTGTCCTGCCGGGTCCGGGGCGTGAGCGTCTTGATGCGCGTGCGGGAGGCCAGCGAGGAAGTGGGTTCGTTGAAGCCGATATGGCCATCGGTGCCGATCCCCAGCACTTGGAGGTCGATGCCGCCCGCCGAGTGGATGCGTGCTTCATAAGTCGCGCAGGATTCCGGGATGTTCTGCGCATTGCCATCGGGGATATGGACGTTTTCAGCCGCGATATTCACGTGCTTGAAGAGGTTTTCCCACATGAAGGTGTGGTAGGACTGCGGGTGCCCGCGTGGCAGGCCGATGTATTCGTCGAGGTTGAAAGTGGTGACCCCGCTCCAGTCGAGGTGCAGCGCGATTAATTTTTGGTAGAGCAACAACGGGGTGATGCCGGTGGCGAGTCCGAGAACGCAGGCGGGCTTTTCGCGCAGCTGGCGGGCGACGATTCGCGCGGCGACGTCGGCTGCCGCTTCCGGCGTGGCTTGGATGATGATTTCCATCAGAGTTGGCCGAGTTGTTTGCCGAGCTTCAGGCGGACGTCGGCCTTGAATTGATCGATGAAAGCGCAGACGTAGTCGACGATGTCCAACGACTCGGAAGCCACCAAGGGGGTGAGGTCCAGGCCGAAGATGAGTTGGCTGGCCGCATCGGTCGTGTGTGCATCGAAGAAAGTCGCGTTTGCCGAGCGGCGGCCGAGGGTGGCGAGATCGTAGCGCTTGCCGCCGGTGATTTGGGAATCGAACACGCCGCACAAGGCTGCGGCGAGATTGTCGCGTCCGCTGACGTCCATGAGCACCTTGGCGGGGTCGGGCAGCCAGTCGAGGCTGCGCCAGACTTCGCAGCCGATGACTTGCTTGGGACGCTCGTCGAGGGGGAGTTCGCGCATCGCTTGCAGCGCGGCCACGGTCACGGCGAGGTGGGTGCCGTGTTTGTCGGCGGGGTTGTGGGTGTAGACCACTGCGGGACGCGTTGCGATGAGGATTTGTTTGAGGTCTTTCTTTAGGTTAGGAAGTGCCGGGTGATTGATGGCAGGGCTCGGGTAATCGAGCTGGAGCATCGCCCCGTAGCCGCCGACGACGGCGGCGGTGTTCTGTTCCTGGCGGCGGAGCGTGGTCAGGCGCGCATCGGAAAATCCCGCATAGGGACCGCTGCGCGAGCTGCCAGCACCGTTGGTGCAGGTGACGCCGCCGAACCATTGGTCGTCGCGGGCGAAGCAGGTCAGAATCCCGTGAAACGCCATGAACTCCAGATCGTCCTGGTGCGCACCGATGCCAAGGTGGGTGATCCGCCGGAGCGCTTCGGGCTCGGGCGTGGCGTCGGGAATGAAAATTCCCGCAGTCGGGTTGTGGAGTTTCATAAGGATTCGTGTCGGGCGCGGGGAGGATGCCACCGCGCGGGATGGATCGATGTTCCGAGAATTTCCGGCGGGCACAAGCATAGTCAATCCGCAGTCTGTGCGCAGGTCGCGTTTTACCGCTAGGGAGCGGGCTTGAGGGCGGCGCGGCACCAGGCGAGGGCCATCAGGGAGTAGCCGGTGCCGTAGGCCTGGTGGTAGTCGTAGAGCGGGTAGTCCCACCACGAGCCGTCCATTTCCTGGCGTTGCAGGAGGAGGGCGGCGAGGCGTTGCGCGTAGGCGGCGTGCTTTTCCCGGGGCAGAAGTCTGACCGACTCGGTGAAATAGTAGATGCCGTAATAGTAAAAATAGCCCGCGATCCGGAAGGCTCCCTCATGCGGCACCGGGCGTTTGCGGACGTTGCTGAGGAAGCCCTCGCGGGCGAGGAAGCGGTCGGCCCAGGTGGTGAGGACTGCGTCGCTAACAGCTTTTTCCCCGTAGACCCGGAGGGCGGCGTTGCAAGCTTGGGAGCGCGCCAGTGATCCGGCCGGGCGGTTGATGTCCATGCGCGGGCGCATCCGGTGATTGAAGGAATAGGTGTATGAGAAATCCGGCTCCCGCTGGTAGTTGATGCCGGCGATGGCGTGTTTGATGAGTTTTTCATCGAGTTTTACCCCCATCACGGCGCGGGCCTGGTCCATGGCGAGAAGCATGGTGGCGGTGGTGAAAGAGGTGGGAATGCCGGAGGGCTTTTGAGTGGTAAGCTCGTCAAAGACGTCGAGGTAGCCCCAGCCGCCGTTGATGTCTTCGTAGCGGTTGGCGAGATCGACTTGTCCCTGTGCGAGGCGGCCCCAGCCCTCCTTTTTGGCGGGATCGGATTCGCGCTGATAGAGGCGGGTCATGGCACGGAGTCCATAGGCATGACCCCAGACGTTGTAGGTGGTGGTGGGATCGGCGCGGCGAAGTTTCGGCAGCTCCGCCGCGGTCCAGTCGGCGGCCTTGGCGATGGCGGCGCTCACCTCGGGCCGTGGGTCCGCGGCATCGATGAGGCCGGAAAGGGCAAGGCCGGAAGCGCCGGCGCGGTAAGCTTGGTGGGCGCCGGGCAGCGGCGCGTAAATGTTCAGGTCCTTGGTGTGGGCGGCGCTGCCCCACGAGCCATTGGTGTTTTGACGGGCGACTAGGAAATCCACGCCACGGCGGATGGCGGCATCCAGGGACTGGGGGGTGACTTCCGGAAGTTCCTCGGGCTTTTCCTGGGCGAGCGCGATGGCGGACACCGCGAGGAAAAGCGAAATGAACGGAAGGGGGCTCACGGCACGACGATGACTTGGCCGACTTCGAGGCCGGAGAGGATTTCCGTGTCGTCCTTGGACACGTGCCCGCGTTTCACCGGGCGGGATTCGGTTTTGCCATCGGCGAGCCTGACCTCCACGGACCAACCGTTGGCGTTATAGACGAGCGCCTTGGAGGGGACGACGATGGCGACGGGTTGTTGATAGGCGATCAGGCGGACCTGGGCAGTTGTTCCGGTGGAGATGGTGATTTCCTTGGGCCAAGTGACGGATAGATCCGCACGGTAGGTGCCATCGGGCCCGGGGTTGGTGGCGAGGTCGAGGATCTTGATGGGGATTTCCACCTCCTCGCGGCCGGGCAGGGTGGCGATTCCCGCGAGGCCCGGCTTGAGCGCGTGGGCAGTCGCCTCATCGAGAAATGAGATGAGACTCAGCTTGGCCGCGCCGGGGACGAAAGTGGCGAACGCGGCGTGAGCGGGCGGGTGGCCGTGCGGGACGAGGTTCTTGATGGCATCGCCTGGTGCCCAGCGCCCGTTTTCGATCGGGCCATGGTAAAGAACCCCGTCAGCGGGGGCCTTGAACTCGAACTGCGCGCGATCCGTATCGAGGTCTGCGAGGTCGCTTTTCGCCCGTTGGTTAGCAGTCCTGAGCGCCTCGAGGGCGAGCTGGTTCAGCTCGATGGAGCGGGGGATTTCGGCTTCGGCCTTTTTGAGATTGATGGCGGTATCCCGCTCGTTGTCGGCGAGGGATTTCGCCTCGCGAGGGAGCGTGACCTCCAGGGTGCGGCGATGGTCGAGCGCCTCCATGCGCAGGGCGAATTCCGCAGAGGCGACGGCGTCTTGCTGGCGGACGAGGATGATTTCCTCGGTATTTTCCGTGACATCGTCCGCTTCGTACATCTTGGAGAGCTGCTTGAGCTCCTCGCGTTGGTTAGAGAGGATTTGTTCAGTCCGCTTGAGTGCCTGCGTGGCGGACTCTTCATTGGCCTTGCGCCGGACTTGGGTGAAGTAGGTGTTTTCCTCTTTGGCGATCTCGGAGGCGCGACGGATGGCTTCCAGCTTGTTCGCGGCGGTTTCCTTGAGGTGTTTGTAATCCAGCTCGGCTTGGGCGAGGACGAGGGTGCCGGATTTTAAGTCCCGTCGGGCGTCATCGAGCTTTTTATCGATGGCCTCGGCATCGAAGCGGACCAGCACCTCGCCCTTGGCGACCTTGCAGCCGTGCGCGGCGATTTGGAGGATTCTAAATTCGGTCCAGACCTTCGGCGACAGTCGCAGGAGCGTGCAATCTCCCGCCGGCAGGGCGACGGCGGTGAAGGATTTTTCGACAAAAAAAGGGCGAGGCTCGATGGTGACCTCACCGGCGTGGGAAGCAGCTGCAATCAATGCGGGAATAATATGGAAAGGAGTGAGACGAGCCATGGGTGCGGGGCACTCAAGCACGTGGACAGGAAAAGATCAATCCGCCGCTTTGCCTTTCCGCGCCAGCCAGATGGGCAGGAAGCGGGGGCGCTTGGCATTGGGCGAGGAGGGGACGGTGAATTCCGCCACCTCGAAGCCCGAGCCCTGGAGGCGGCGGGTGAGGTTGGCCACATGGCGGGACCCGGCAATGGCCAGCAGGCCGCCTTGTTGGAGCGCTTCGTAAGCTGCGGAGACCCAGCGGCGCTCATCTACCCAGGTGCGGTTGCGCGGCCCGGTGGGGGATGCGTCGAGGTGGACGAGGATGGCATGCAGCAGGCCGGCGTGGCGGATGAGTGCCTGCGGGCTGCAATCGTTCTCTAACGTAATGCGGCTCTCGGTGAGCAGCGGGCTCTCAGGAATATGGCTGCGATGCCACTCGGGAATGGCGGCAAGCGGCTCGGCGACGATGAAATTGGCGCGTTTCTGTGGCAGCTCCTTGGCCACGGCGGCGATGGTGTGGCCGAGGCCGAGGCCGGCAAACCAGATTTGAGGCTGGCGCGCCGGCCGGAAGGGGGCGCACGCGAGGCGGGCGAGTTCTTCCTCGGCGGCGCGGGTGGCGGGTCCGCAGATTTGCTGGCCGTGAACGAGGAGGGATTTGCGGCCATCATGCTCCTGAAGAGAGAGGATGTTACCATCTGAGAGATGGGTTTCTGCGAGAGTTATTCTTGGTTTCATGGCGCTTGAGGCTTGCTTGGTCGGCCACGGCTTAGTAGATCAGAAGCACTATGTCCACAGAACCTGCAAATCCTCCGCCGGCTGGTGCCGAAAAAAAACTGCTCGCCGGCCTGCTTGGCATCCTCCTCGGATGGACCGGAGCCCATAAATTTGTCCTCGGCTATACCAAGGAAGGGATCATCCAGCTGATCGTGAGCCTTGTAACTTGCGGGTTTTTCGGGATCGTCGGCCTTATTGAAGGAATTATCTATTTGACGAAAAGTGACGAGGAATTTGTCGCGACTTACATCACGAATAAAAAGGGATGGTTCTGATTTTCGGACCTGCTGAGCGTTAACAAAGAAAAAACCCCGGCCAGCTGGCCGGGGTTTTTTTGGTTTTTTACGAGTGAAACGAAGGAAGAATGGGGCTTCCCTACGAATTACAGGCTGCCCTTAAGGACGGACGAAGGCTTGAAGCCGACCGACTTGGAGGCTGCGATCTTCATGGCTTCTCCAGTCTTCGGGTTGCGGCCGAGGCGCGCAGCACGCTTTTTGACTTCGAAAGTTCCGAAACCAATGATTTGGACTTTCTTGTCCTTCTTCACGCCTTTGGCGATGGAGGAGAGGACGGCTTCGAGTGCCTCGTCGGCAGCGCGCTTGGTAGCGTCTTTTCCGAGGGCGGCTTGGATGGCTTCAATCAGTTCAGATTTGTTCATGGCAACGACGTTTCTGAGAAGGTCGCCGGGGCTTGGCAAGAGAAAATCCGTTGAAAATAAAGGGATTTATTTGCAGTGGTGGCTTGACTTGCGAGGCATTTCGGGTTTGTGCCGACTCTTGGATCGGCATCCGGAAAGTAACGGAAACCTCATTAGGATTACTTAGTTTTGTTAGATCGTGTTTTGTCAAAGAACTGCCCGGAGTGGGGAACTAACGTAATGGTCGCCATTTGAGGGCAATTGCGATAGGCCTTGGATCGGGCCGCGCCCAATTAAACCACATCGGTGGCGGACCGCTCGTACAATCCCGGCGGGGCTGGGGCAGCGAGTGGGGAGATCCTGTATTTCATCTCCCGTGGGCTCACGAATTGCTGATTGAACGGGCGAAACTTCAACGATTCGAAGCGCGGGAATTCGTGATGGATAGGGGGATTTCCCGAGCTTGTGAAATTTTTCACAAATAGAACTTGCGGAGGTTGGCGCCGAACCTTTAAAGACCGCGCGCCTGCCGTCAGCGGGTAATCTGCATGCGTTTCTTACTCTCGACATCGACTTTCTGGCTTTTGGGAATGCTTTCCACCTTCGCGGCGGAAGGTGGTGAGCACCACGCGCTCCCTCTCAATGCTGAGCAGCTTCATGGCACGCTGCCGATCACCAACTCGATGATCATGGTCTGGCTTGCAGTCGCCGTGATCGTGCTGTTTTGCCGGGCGGCGACCCGCAAGATGACTCTGGTGCCTGCCGGTTTTCAGAACTTCGCGGAGTGGGCGATCGAGTCGCTCTATGATTTCCTGGCCGCTTTGATGGGTGAGCATTTGACGAAACGGACCTTTTGGTTTTTCGGTTCGATTTTCTTTTTCATTCTGGTGAGTAACTATCTCGGCTTGATCCCGGGCGTCGGGACTCTGGGTTGGCACGTTGTGGAAGATGGCCACCATGGGTTTCTGCCACTGCTGCGCGGCGCAAATGCCGACATCAACATGACGGCGGCGATGGCCTTCAGTTTCGCGGGTCTTTGGTTTTACTGGGCGCTCACGGAGAATAACTTGAAAGGCTTTCTTGGCCACATCTTCGCTCCTAAGGGCAGCTTCAAGGGCTTGATGCTGATGCTGATGATCCCGGTGTTCCTGTTCGTGGGAGTTCTCGAAGTGATCTCGATCGCGATTCGTCCAGTGGCGCTGACCTTCCGTCTTTTCGGCAATATTTACGGCGGGGAGCAAACCTTGGAGGCGCTGATGTCGCTAATTCCGACGGGGCTTCAGCCGTATCTTTCGTGGTTGCCTGCGCTTCCATTCTGCTTCATGGAGCTGCTCGTCGGTTTTGTCCAAGCCCTCGTTTTCACCCTCTTGTGTGCGATTTTCCTTAAGTTGATCTGCGATCACGGCGAGGAAGAGCACCATTAATCCTTTCAGCCGCCTGACCATGGCGAGACCGTGGAGGCAGTCGGAAACCCCAACAACCAAACTATAATCAATTATGTTCACTAAAGCATTTGCAGTCGCACTCGCCGCCTTGGGTGGTGGAATCGGTATCGGCGTCCTCGGCTCGAAAGCCGCTGAAGCCACTGGCCGTAACCCGGGTGCCGCCACCCCGATCCTCGTGATCTCCATTATTCTTGCGGCTCTCATCGAGGGTATCTTCATCCTCTCAGCATTCGCTGTGCCGTTCTAAGTCTCATCGCCGCATGCGCCGCAAGCCGGCGCATGCGGCATCCTTTTTTACGAAATTTTCTCTGATATGATCACCTTGCTTGCAACTGCCGCCGAACATCCGGGCATTTTGGAAAACATCCAAAAAACCTTCGGACTGAATACGCCATTCTTCATTGCGCAGGTAGTCAATTTCATCCTGGTGATCTTCGTCCTGAAGAAGTTCGCCTTTGGCCCGGTCCAAGCCATTCTTGAGCAACGCCGCAGCCGCATCGCCGAGGGCGAAGAAAAGCTCAAGCACATCGAACGCCAACTCGCCGAGTCCGAGGCCACCACCGCCGCTGCGATTGCCAAAGCGAACGAAGAAGCGGTCCGGCTGGTGAACGAAGCAAAGCAAGGCGCCACGGCATTCACCGAGCAGAAGTCCCAAGAAGCGATTTCCCAAGCCCAACAGATTCTTGTCAAGGCGGAAGCCGCAGCCAAGGCCGACCGCGAGCGCCTTTCCGCTGAGCTGAAGCGCGAATTCGGCCGCCTCGTGGCTGCGACCACCTCGCAAGTCACCGGCAAGATTCTCAATGCGGATGATCAGAAGCGCATCAACGAAGACGCGCTCGTCAAGGTCGAGGGCTGATTTCCAATTTTCTCTACCACCTTGCCATGAAGATTTCCAAGACCGCTGCCGCTTCCGCCCGTCGTTTGTTCGGGCTTTGCCAGTCGAGTGGCCGGTTCGATGAGTCGAAACTGCGCACTGTGATTTCCCGCTTGGTGGAATCCAAGCCGCGCGATTACAAAGCCATCCTCGCCGCAATCCAGCGCCTGACGCGTTTGGAATTCGAACGCCGCGAAGTGACGGTTGAGAGCGCCGTGGAAATCGATGACTCCACCCGCCAACGCGTGGTGGCCGGCCTCGCCGGTCAATACGGACCGGATCTTGTGGTCCAATATCAAGTCACTCCCGCTCTTCTGGGTGGCCTGCGCATCCGCGTGGGCAATGACGTGTTCGACGGCTCGGTCCAAGGCCGCCTTCAACGCCTCGCCAATGCCTTCTGATTTCTATCAATTGCTGAAAACACAACACTGATCCCTAGCAAACTTTTCTTATGAGCAGCATCCTCCAGGAACTTGAACAACAGATCGCCGGCATCACCGCGTCCGTCGAAAAAACTAACGTCGGAACCGTCCGCCAAGTCGGCGATGGCGTCGCCAAGGTCGAAGGTCTCTCCGACGTCATGCTCAACGAGATGATCGAGTTCGGTGGCGGTGTGACCGGCATGGCGCTCAACCTCGAAGAAAGCGAAGTCGGCGTCGTGCTCCTCGGAAACTATTCCGCGGTTAAAGAAGGCGACCAGTGCCGCACGACCGGCAAGCTCCTCTCCGTGCCTGTGGGTGAAGCCGTTCTCGGCCGCGTCGTCAACGCCCTGGGCGCACCGATCGACGGCAAGGGTGACATCGTCGCCGCAGCGCACTATCCGATGGAAAAAATCGCGCCTGGCATCATCAAGCGCAAATCCGTTTCCGTTCCTGTCCAGACCGGCATCATGTCGATCGACGCCATGATTCCCGTCGGCCGCGGCCAGCGCGAGCTCATCATCGGTGATCGCGCTACTGGCAAGACCACCATCGCAGTGGACACCATCATTTCCCAAGCCCAGCAAAACAAGGCAGCGGAAAACGGCAAGCTTCAGAACCACAAGCCGATGTATTGCATCTACGTCGCCATCGGCCAGAAGCTGTCCAACGTCGCCCGGATCCAAAAGATCCTCGAAGACGCCGGTGCCATGGAATACACCACCATCGTTTCCGCTTCCGCTTCGGACGCTGCCGCCATGCAGTATCTCGCTCCCTATGCCGGCTGCTCGATCGCCGAGTATCTGATGGACCAGGGCAAGGACTGCTTGATCGTGTTTGACGACCTTTCCAAGCATGCCGTCGCATATCGCCAGGTGTCGCTCATTCTCCGCCGCCCTTCCGGCCGCGAAGCTTATCCGGGCGACGTGTTCTATCTCCACTCCCGCTTGCTTGAGCGCTCCGCCCGTCTTTCCGAAGCTGCGGGCGGTGGTTCGCTCACGGCGCTCCCGATCATCGAGACCCAAGCTGGCGACGTTTCCGCCTACATCCCGACCAACGTGATCTCCATCACCGACGGTCAGATCTACCTGGAAACCGACCTTTTCTATCAAGGTATCCGCCCTGCGATTTCCGTCGGCCTTTCGGTGTCCCGCGTGGGCTCCGCCTGCCAAACCAAGACGATCAAGTCGGTCGCCGGCACCACCAAGCTCGATCTCGCCCAGTATCGCGAGCTTCAGGCCTTCGCCCAGTTCGGTTCCGACCTTGACGCTTCCACCAAGAAGAAGCTCGACCGCGGTGCCCGGATCGTCGAGCTCTTCAAGCAGAACCAATACAGCCCGCTCGCCATGGAGATGGAGTCCATCTATCTCTTCGCAATGCAGAACGGTTACTTCGACGACGTTTCTGTCGCCGATGTGAAACGTTTCCAAGCAGCGCTCGGTGACTTCTTCAACACCCGCAAGGGCGACCTCCTTGACAAGGTCCGGAATGAAAAGCCGGATCTCAAGAAGGACAAAGTCATGGTCGACGCCGTCAAGCAAGGCATCGAGGACTTCAAGAAGTCCTGGAAATAATCCGCCTCGTTTTCACCTGATCAAAAGATCCCGTTTCTAGCAATATCTCCTTATGGCAAACCTCCGCGACATCCGCCGACGTATCAAGTCGGTCAAAAACACCGCGCAGATCACTCGCGCGATGCAGCTTGTCGCTGCCGCAAAGATGAAGAAGGCGCAGGACCAGGCCATCGCCGGTCGGGACTATTCCAAGCAGCTTAACGGGGTGCTTCAGGACATCAGCGAGGGCTTCAGCGATGCCACTCATGCGCTGTTGGAAAACCGCACCGGAGACCGCGAGCTGGTCCTCGTGATCTCCACCGACAAGGGACTTTGCGGTGCGATCAATACCAACCTCGCCCGCGTGATTCGCGATCAGACGTCGCCCAATGCCGACTACGTGACGGTCGGGCGCAAGCTGCGGATCATGATGGAAAAGCTCGGCCGCAAGATCATCGCGGATTTCTCCGTGAAGGATCCGGTTCCTTTTTCCGACGCGCGTGCCATCGCCACCTTGCTTTCCAAAGAGTTCACCGCGGGCAAGTATGACAAGGTCTCCGTGGCCTACACCCGCTTCGTCAACACGATGAGCCAGCAGCCGGAAGTCCTCCAGCTTCTGCCCGTCGTGCCGCCGACGAACTTCGGCGACGCCACCGCGACCAATGATTTCCTGTTCGAGCCGTCACCAGCCGACGTGCTCAGCGCGATTCTCCCGCTCTACGTCAACTTCCGGGTCTTCCAAGCCCTTGTCGAAGCTCGCGCGTCCGAGCACTCTGCTCGAATGGTCGCCATGAAATCCGCAACCGACAACGCGAAGAAATTCATCAAAGAGCTCACGCTCGAATATAACAAACTGCGTCAGGGAGCGATTACCTCCGAGCTTCTCGAAATCACCACCGCCATGAAGGCGATGGAGTGATCGATGACCCTACTTTTAAATTAACCACGAACCCTGAGCATCAGCCACTTTTTCCCATGAGCAACACCGGAACCATCGTCCAGATCATCGGCGCCGTCATCGACGCCGACTTCTCCAAGGCAACCACGCTGCCTAAAATCTACAACGCCTTGGAGATCCAATACGTCCTCAACGGCGTGGATACCAAGCTCGTGCTTGAAGTCCAGCAGCACCTCGGTGACGGCTGGGTGCGTGCGGTGGCCATGTCCACCACGGATGGTCTCAAGCGTGGAATGGCTCTCGCCGACCTCGGCCAGCCCATCTCCGTGCCCGTCGGCAAGCAAGTGCTCGGCCGGATCTTCAACGTCACCGGTGATCTCGTGGACGAAAACGTGCCAATCGCCGATGCGACTTTCCGCTCGCCGATTCACCGTCCTGCGCCATCGCTTACCGAGCAATCGGCGAACACGGAAGTTCTTCCAACAGGAATCAAAGTCATCGACCTCATCTGCCCGCTGCTCAAGGGTGGTAAAGGCGGCATGTTCGGTGGTGCCGGCGTCGGCAAGACCGTCGTCATCATGGAGCTCATCAACAACATCGCCAAAGCGCACGGTGGCTTCTCCGTCTTCGCCGGTGTCGGTGAGCGGACCCGTGAGGGCAATGACCTCTACTGGGAAATGATCGAGTCCGGCGTTATCGCCACCGAGAAGGATGAAAAAGGCCATCCGAAACTCGACGACAAGGGCAATCCGGTCCTCGCTGAGGGCTCCAAGGTGGCCCTCTGCTACGGCCAGATGAACGAGCCTCCGGGTGCGCGTCTCCGCGTTGCTCTCTCCGCCCTCACCATGGCCGAGCATTTCCGCGACGAGGACAATCAAGACGTGCTCCTCTTCGTTGACAACATCTTCCGATTCTCCCAAGCCGGTTCCGAAGTGTCCGCGCTGCTTGGCCGGACGCCTTCCGCCGTGGGCTATCAGCCGACCCTCTCAGAGGAAATGGCCGGTCTCCAGGAACGCATCACATCCACGAACAAGGGTTCCATCACTTCGATCCAAGCCGTTTACGTGCCTGCGGATGACTTGACCGACCCGGCTCCTGCCAACACCTTCGCCCACCTTGACGCCACCGTCGTTCTTGAGCGTTCGCTCGCCGAGCAAGCGCTCTTCCCTGCGGTCGATCCGCTCGCTTCCACGTCCAAGGCACTTGCTCCGGAAATCATCGGTGAGGAACACTACCGCGTCGCCCGTGGCGTACAGCAGGTGCTTCAACGTTATAAGGACCTTCAAGACATCATCGCCATTCTCGGCATGGACGAGCTTTCCGACGAGGACAAGAAGAGCGTCTTCCGCGCTCGCAAAATCCAACGTTTCCTCACCCAACCGTTCCACGTGGCCGAAGTGTTCACCAACGTCCCCGGCGTGCTTGTTTCCATCGAAGACACCGTCAAGGGCTTTGCGCAGATCCTCGACGGCACCCTTGATGACGTGCCGGAAGGTAACTTCTACATGAAGGGCGGAATCGAATCCGTGCCCCGCGACTAAGAATTTCAGATTTCAGATCTCAAATTTCATATCCCTCGTCCATGCCTCTCCAACTTGATATCGTCACTCCTGAGAAGAAAATCTTCTCGGACCTCGTGGATAACGTCTATCTCCCGGGCGCGGACGGTGAAATGGGTATCCTGCCATCGCACGCCGGTCTGGTGACTGCGCTGAAGCCCGGTGAGTTGCGCTACCTCTATCAGGGTAAAGTTGAAACCCTAGCCATCGGCTCCGGTTTTGCTGAAGTTACTGGCAGTAAGGTAGTTGTCCTGACCGACAGCGCTCTTGGCGAATCGGAGATCGACGAGGAGCATGTCGAGGCCGCCATCAAGAGGGCTCA
>JAYWDF010000625.1:0-4746 GCA_043779985.1 Akkermansiaceae bacterium
AAAGGCGGTGTACATTTTGACCATCTTGAAAGCCTCCGCACCGACAGCGGTATTAGTGAGACGGTCACGAATGGCGGGAAGTTCCTCCGAGTTGAAATAGACGCGCGGATGCACTCCGGCGGCAGGCACGGTGGACACCGGGCGGACTCCGTTGAAGTTATATGTGATCGGACGCTGGCCGAGAACGTCGCTGCCGAAGAGATTCACGGTGAGCGTGGCAGAGTCGCTGGTGATGCTGCCGAGAGCGGTGGAGACGATGACATCATAGGTGCCCGCATTGTTGGCGGAGACGGGCGTGATGGTATAACTCGCGGCATTCGCTCCATTGATAGGCACAGTGCCTTTCCGCCACTGATAGGCGGTGGCACCGGTGGCGCCGACGGTGAAGGTGGCGGGATTTCCGGCGAGCACCGCGAGCGAAGACGGCTGCGAGGTGATTCCCGGCGGGACGGTGGGCTGCCAATCGCCGAGGACGATGCTGTTGCCGCTCTTCGTGACGAGGAAGGTGCCGCTACCGTCGCTGGTGGCGACGCGTCCGGCGAACGGCGCATTCGCAAACCCACCGACCAAACTCCCGGCGGTTAGAACGGTGAAGGTATGGGCGTTCTGCGGGGTGAAGCCGGCCAGCAGCGATACGGTTAGATTTCCGCCGAGGGTCGCGGTTCCGGAGACGCTGATGAAATCGTGCTGGCCGGTTTGAAACGCAGTGGCCTGGGTGGTGCCGCCGAGGTCGATGGCGAGAGTGCCGGCATTCACCGAGTAGCCGCCGGTGATGGTGGTTTTCCCCGCCGTGCCGATATCGCCGGGAGCGAGGGTGCCGCCGTTGTTAGTCAGGGTGCCGACGTTGCCCGCGTATGCAGCACCGTCCGTGGAAGTGAGGTTGGTAGCAATGTAGGCGGCTGTGGCGAGCCTGCCGCCGGTCCAGACGAAGGCCTGCCGGGCGGCGGTGCCCTGGTTGCCGGAAATTTGTCCGCTGGCGACCAACTTGCCGCCGCTGAGGTTGAAAGTCGCCTTGCCAGTGCCGGCGGTGTCCGCGCCGAGTTCCACACGGCCGTCAGTGCCGGTGCCGAGGGCGTTTACGGTTCCTCCTTGGAGGTTGTAGATACTTACGGTGGCGCTGGTGCTGCCCAGATTGAAACTGGTAGCATTGCCGCCTTTCAGCACAGTCACCAGTCCGTTCGATTGCGTTCCGGTGAATACGCTGCCAGCGGTGCCGCTTCCGTTTACGCCGTTGGTTCCGTTGAGGCGAAGACCATATCCGGCGGTGGTAGGAACGAGCAGTTGGCCACCGGTGATGGTGAGGGTCTGTCCGGCCACGGTGCTGTCGATGGCGAAGCGGTCGCTGGCGGCGTTGACTGTCAGGACGCCGCCGTTGAGTTCCAGGTTGGCAAGCTGGGTTTGGTTGCTACCCGCGCCGTTCAAAAATACTGTGCCGTTGGTGAGCTTGACCAACTGCCCGGCCGTGCTGAAGCGACCGGAAAAAGTCGTGCTGCCGGTGCCGTCACCGGCGAAGTTCACCACCGAGCCGCTCGCCCCATTCACCGTGCCGATGGCCAGGCCGGTGCCGGATTGATTGACGGTGGTGGGCGAGACGCTGCCGGTGGTGGAGTTGTCCGCTAGAGTGGCAATGCCGCTGACTACGCCCACAGTTAACTGGCCGGAACCCGCGACGCGGCTGACCCCACCGAGACCGGAGCCGATCAGCGCGGGGAGGTAACTGAAGGAGTTGCTGCGGTTGAAAGCCAGCGTGCCGCCGTTGATCACCACGCCGGTGGTGTTGGCGAGATCGCCGATGGTGCCACCGTTGCCGATTTGCAAGGTTCCCTGGTTGAGAATGGTGGTGCCCGAGTAGAAATTGGGGACTGTGAAAACAAGCGTCCCAAGACCGGTTTTGGTGAGGTTGCCGCCGCTTGGCAAATGCGTGCCGGCATTCGTAACATCGACGGGTGTCGCGAAGGTCAGCGTCCCTTGGGTGACCGTGACAATGCCCTCGCTGTTGTCCAGATTGAGGGCGCTGAAGCCGCCGCCGATGGAATTGGTCTGGTTGTCCACGCTGGCGACCGCGCCGCTCTTGACCGTTAGGACTTGGGCCGGCGTGCTGTTGAGGGTGCTCGCCGAGCCGGAGTTGAAGAGCAGCGAGTTAACCGTTACAGGGGAGCCGGTCAGGACGACGTTAGCTCCGGCGAGCGCGTTCTCGGGATTCGCGGCGGTGGTGGAAGCTGGGATAAGAGTTGTTTCCTCGGTCCCAAGTAGGACGCGGAGGCCGAGAGTGGAATCGTAAGTCACGAAATGACTGCCCAAGCCGGTGACTGAGGTATCCCCAATGAAACAGGGGACGATTTTCAAGCCCTTGGTCGCATCGCTTGTGGCACCCCCGTTCAGCAGCGGCGCGCCGCCCACAAGCCCGAGCGAGGCTCCGCCGTCCGCCAGGACGATGCGGCTCACGTTGGTGGCCGCGCTCTGGTTGAGATTGGTGCCCCTGACGAGCGCGGTGGCATTTCCCGACCGCGAAAAACTGTTGGAGAGCGCGGCCCCCGACAGCGAAGTTACGCGGCCGACTGCGGAAGCCACAGTGAGCACCTGGGGGCCGGTGTTGATGGCCAGGGTGTTGATGGTTTCCGAGGTGTCGGCGGCGGTGTTGCCGGTGATGGCGAGGGCGGCTGAGTTTTGCAGGGTGACTCCGTTCAGGTCGTCGAGGCGAGTGGTGTTGTTGGCGGTGTAGTCGAGACTGAGGCTCGCGTTGTTTTTCACCGTCGTTGCACCGGTGTAAGTATTGGTTCCCGCCATCTTCAAAGTGGGAGAGGGTGCGCCACTGGTGACGCCCGCCGAGTTCAGCGCGTCGAAGGTCAGGTTGGTGGTGCCGGCAAGTGAGGAAATTCCACCGTTGACGGTGAATCCCCTGTTGGCACTGAGACTCCAGGTTTGACTGGCTGTTAGCCTCAGCGGCACACTGACGATGAGCGAGCCATTTGTTAGGGTGTGCACAATGCCGCCAGCCCCGAGCTGGAGAGTGTCGGTCCCGGCAGCGCCGTTGAGAATCCAGTTGCCGGAAGCGTTGTTGAAGTTTACCCCCTCAGTTCCGACCTGCCCATTGGTGGTGTTGTTGACGGTGACCGTGAGCGCCGCGCCGCTCTGGTTAAAGTTGGCGGTGTCGGCATTGTTGGTCCATTTCAGAACTCCGGCCCAGGCCGCGGTGGTATTGAAATCCCAGGTCACCGGGGCCGCAGTGGCGGAGAGCGTCGCCGCGCGGGAGGGGTGGCAGACGAGCAGAGCGGCGCAAACGAGGAAACTGCGGTTTTTCATGACGCGTGGTAGGGTTTTTGGAATTTCCTGGGATTTTAATAAGACGTGATGGCATCAATCGAAACGGTTGAACTCCGTCACATACAGGAACGACCGTTTTCAATTGTTGGGAGCAGAATGGGTTCGGCTGCGTGCGGATTGGATGAGATGGTAACCGTCGCCATGATTAGGCACATTCGGCGCTCGCGCGACAGGGGGCAAATCACGTCGAGCAGGTGATTTTTCACGTCGCGAACCCGCCGCCGGACTCGTCGCTATGCTATATTGGAAATTGCGCACCCTCTTGACGCAAAATCCCCCCCACCCTATCCGCGATAAGGGAATCCGGCACGATGGACCCGACGCTAACAATTACCCGAACGTCAGACTTCACTCGGGCGGCGAACAAACCAAACACGATGCTTTCCGAACAACCGCTTCCCTACATTAGCCAGCGAGAAATTGCCAAGCGAATGGGCGTGAGCCATGCGACCGTCTCGCTGGCATTACGGAACAATCCACGCATTTCGGAACCAGTTAGGGCGAAAATCCAGGAGTTCGCTCAGGGGACTATGTAAAGCTTCCGAACTTGAGCGATTCCAAGAGCGCTACAGTTGCCTCACAATGGGCTTTGGCAGCGTGTCCAAAGCACAGGCCCAAGTGCCCGAAGAGCTCCTGCTGCCCACCATCGCCCAACTCACCCAAGAGGTGCGGACACAGGCACGGCAGATGGCCCGGGACGGAAATGAAAGTAATTCCAACCCGCTCTGTTCCGATGCCGCGAAGCTTGGAAAATACGCGTTGCGGGTGGTGGATAGCAGCGTTTTTGGAGCCTTGCCCAAAATGACATGGGCCTTGTTCGGGGCGGGCAGTTGGGAAAGAAACCGCACCAGCTCTAGCCGGATCCGGCGCTCGACGCTAGGCTCAGCTTCACCACCTGCATTGGCTACCGCCCCGGCGACCTCGATCTGCCAGCGTGGCAAGCCCTATTTTTTCACTCTAAAACTGACGATTCCGTGATCGAGACGGCCTGATTGATGGCATCGAGGAGTTGTTGTGATGGGCAATCGCTCGCGCCGCCGTACCGCCGCGCACCAGGCAGTCGGCTCGAACGGCGAGACGAACGATACCGCAACCGCACCTCGATCCGCAGGACGATATCGAGAGCGGTGGCGGCTAGATTCGATTCCACTATCAGGGAGCTGTCGCAAGCGTAGCCCTCACGCGGAGGAACTTTTTCGGATCCGCTCCCTTGGCGACTGACGCTCGATACTCAATGGTGTCGAGATTTTCGGTTCCGGTGGGAGCTTGGGTGAGACCGGCGGAGGACCAATTCACCAGATTTGCAGACCATTCGGCAGTGTAGGTGACATCGGTGGCGGCTTTGGCGCGGAGATAGGTGAGGGTCACGTCGGTGCCGCCGGTGGCAAGCGTCTGCGCGGGCCGGGACTTGCCATCGGTGGG
>JAYWDF010000626.1:0-1513 GCA_043779985.1 Akkermansiaceae bacterium
TTGCTCTGGCCATCCGCCCTGCGGTCAAGCCGCAGACCGGCGTAGTAGGACTGCTGGATGAGGCGACCCGGATCGGCGATGTTTACGAAATTTTTCGGATAGCCCGCCGTGGAAAGATACGTGATGGAAGCGCCCTTGGCACGATCGATGCCGACTTTGATCGTGCCATTTTCGATGGTGAGCAGCTCTTCTCCGCGAGGACCGATATTGGTCGTCCCCTCCGCCGCGATGCTTGTTAGTGATAAGCCCGGTAAGGCCGAGAAAAGGATCAACCGGAATAGTTTCATGAAATAGATGATGTCTTTGTAGCAAACGGCAGAAGGAGCAGGGTATCACGAGTATATGTCACTTCACAACGTTTCCATATCGGACAATGATCACGCCGTGAATCTGCTATTTTCAGTCGTCGTGTGCTGGTTCGGCATCGTCGGCTGCGCGCTTGCCGTCCCACCGAGATTTGCGGCCATTTTTGCCGATCACATGGTGGTGCAGCGCGGAGTGCCCATCCCGGTTTGGGGTTGGGCGGATCCCGAGGCACAGGTGACCGTTAGTTTTTCCGGCCAGACCCAGTCCGCCACCGCAGGCATGGATGGCAAGTGGACGGTGAGATTCGCACCGCTGGAGTGCCCGCAGGACAACCCGGGACAATCCCTTTCCGCCCGCAGCGAGGCGGAGGTCACCACGCTTTCCGATATCCTGATCGGCGATGTCTGGATCTGCGGAGCCCAGTCCAACATGGCTTTCAAGCTCAGTCGCGCCACGAATGGAGTCGCTGCTGCCGCAGCAGCCACCCACCCGCTGATCCGGATCTGTGATGTCTCCGGCAAACGCACCGGTCCGAACGATGCGCCGCCCGCGGATCTTGAAACGGCGGTTTGGAAAATCGCCTCCCCCGCATCGGTGCCTGACTTCAGTGCGGTCGGCTATTTCTTCGCGCAGAGCCTGCAGAGTTCTATCAGCGTGCCGATCGGGCTGGTGGATACCTCTGTCGGCGGAACTCCGATGAGAAGTTGGATGAGCCGTGAAGTCATGGCCGCGGATTCCATTTTGAAAGACCAAGTGAACCAGTATGACGAGGATACGAAACAATTTCCCCAACGGATGGAGAAATACCAACGCCGGCTCGCGTCCTATCAGCAGCGCGTGGCCGATGGAAAACCACCCGAGCCTGAACCCATCAAGCCGAAGGGTCCCGACAGCTCTTACCGGCTCTCTTATCTTCATGCCAGCGTCATCCGGCCGCTCCAGCCATTCGCAATCAAGGGCGTGATTTGGTATCAGGGCGAGGCGGATGCCGGGCGTCATGCCATCTTCCAGCACCAGTTCGCGACCTTGGTCAGTGAGTGGCGGCGCGAGTGGGGACAGGGAGAATTCCCGTGGCTTTATGTGCAACTCGCGCCCTACTCGAAGGCTGAGGGACGGCTTTTCCCACGGGTCTGGGAAGCGCAGACCCGGGCGCAGATCATCCCGAATTCTGCCATGATCGTTGCGCTCGATCATGGCATTTCAGACA
>JAYWDF010000627.1:0-1513 GCA_043779985.1 Akkermansiaceae bacterium
TCGTCCAAGAGTTCCCGGAAAACCCTCGTCTCGCTGGGCAGCAGGCTATCCCAAGGAAAGCCTTCCAAATAGATTTCCGCCTCTTCCTTGCCGCCGGTCGTGGTCAGGATGATCGCCCGGATCGCCCGCATGGCTGGAATCTGAGCGAACCAATCGACGCTGCGGTCGTGGGTCAATTGAGCGGCCAGCGGATAATTTCCCTCCAACACGTTGGCGAACGCGAGCGTGCAATCCAGCGGGAGTGAATGAAATTTTTCCCGAATGGGCGCAAGTTCCGCCAATACCCGCGCCGGAGTCACGTTGCCAATCAGGCAGCCGAGATAGAGGGATTGGGTGAACACGTCCCGGTTCCCAGGCTCCACGGCGCGATAAACGGTTAGCACGTCCATCAGCTCGGTTTCGTTTCGATTGCGCACGATCACCTCGATGACCGGACTGATCGAGGAGAACAACGGCAGCGGGCTGGTGGGTCCGCGGCGGATCGCTTTCACCCAGATGCCAGAGGCGTAGGTGTGGAGCCCACGGCGGGAAGCGTGCCGCGCGAGAAGGATCAAGGAATCGCTTTTCAGCCGCAGTTCCGCCGCCGCCACCGCCTCCTGCTCGAACTTCGGCTGAGCTCTAACGTCACCTCGTTTCGCGGCGATGAACGCACGATCACACAAAATGCCGGGTAAAAAACTCTCGGCCGGGGGGGCCTCCAAAAGCTTGTCCCACTTTTCGAGCTTGTCCAAACGCTCGAGCACTTCGGCCATCAGTTGGAATGCGCCGGATTCGCCCTTCGCCACCAGCGGTTCCAACAGTTCCTCCGCCTTGTCGAAGCGATCGAGGGTCGAAAACAGCCTGGCGACCGCAAGTGGGGCGGTGACCGCATGGGCGGTCATCGTGCGGGTTAGCACCGCCTCCTTGGTCTCCGGATGAGCTGCTATTTCGCAACGGGCCAAACGCAGTTGGTCCTCCACGGACGGCTCGCCGCCGCGGAGTTGGATCCATTCGCCCAAGGCCGTGAAAAAGTAGGGAATCAAGGCGGCTTGGGGAATTTCGTCCAGCGCGCCCAGCAACAACGGCCCGTCGTCCGGGTGGCTCGCCATGCGGTCTAGCAGCCGCGCCTGGAGCTCGCGGTATGAGTCTTCCGTGCCGCGCTTGGCGAGCATGGAAAGACGGATCCGCTCCAGGCGCGGATCTGCCTGATTTGCCTGCGCGGCGATCTCGATCTCCACCGATTGGCTCAAGTTCTCGGACAGGAGGCGCTCCAACCAGGGGATCAGGAAATCCGGATCGGCTTTTTCATCGTCCCGAATCGTGAGCCAATTTCCGCCTGCAACCCCCATCGGACGTTGCTTGCAGATCGCTTTCCAGGCGAACAGCCGGTCCGCTTTGTCCCGGGTACGTAGCGAAAGATAGCCCTGTGCCACTCCCGCCAACCTGGAGTCGGCGGCACCCTCCGCCGCGTGCAGGAAGATCGGCAGGGCCTCGGATCTTTTGGGGTCTCCGCGCAGGACAGCGAGAGAAAGAT
>JAYWDF010000628.1:0-1513 GCA_043779985.1 Akkermansiaceae bacterium
GGCGAGTTGGTCCTCGCGGAAAAGGCCGACGCGAAGGAAGTGCTCAAGCGGATTTTGGAACCCGCGAAAAAAGCTGATCCCGCGGGACGAACGGCGTATCTCGCCATCGGCCGGCTCGCTCTGGCGCACCACGACCGCGAGCTGGCGGCGGAGAATTTCCGCGAGGGTCTCAAGCGATTTCCCGGAGATCCGGAGTTTTCTCTCGGTCTGGAGCAAGCAGGGGTGGCGCTGCCCAAAGACCCGCAGAAGCCGGCAGAGGGGATTTCGTGCTACCTCGATCTCGCGTTGCTGGCGAATCCGAAATTCACCGAAGCGCTGTTGCTGAAGGCGGAGAAACTCGGCGGAAACAAGGATTCCGCCGGCGCGAAGGAGGCGCTGGATCAAGTGCTCGCGGTGAATCCCAATCACCCGGAAGCGTGGGCGCAATTGGCGGCGCTGGCCTTGTTAGGAGAGGATGCCGTGGGGGCGGACAAGGCGCTTGTGAACGCCCGCAAGTTTTGGAAGGGCAATCCCCGAGTGTCTGAAATCGTCGGCGTGACGCTGGCAGGGCATTACCGCTTCGCCGAGGCCATCGACCACTTGAAGCAGGCCAGTGAGGAAGATCCGGAATCGCCATCAATCCATTTCGAGCTGGGGTCCAACCAACTTCGGTTCGGGCAGATGGAGGAGGGCTGGAAAAACGTCGCGCTCGCCCACGAGCTGGATCCCTATCATGTCGCGGCCTTCAATTTGATCACGCTGCGCGACAAGTTGCAGGGCTTCCCTGTGCGGGAAAAAGATGGCGTGCGTCTGCGCATGTCGCCCGAGGACATGGCGGTCTTCGGGACCCGTGCGCTGGATCTCGCAGCTCGCGCGAAGCGGACATTGGCTGAGAAATATCAGATCAAGCTGGCGCAACCGGTGATGGTGGAAATGCTGCCGAAACAGGAGGATTTCGCGATCCGCACCTTCGGCCTGCCGGGCGGTGAATCGTTTCTCGGCGTCTGCTTCGGGCCACTGATCACGACGACCAGCCCGCGCGGCCGGCTGGGGCGGGCGAATTGGGAAGCGGTGGTCTGGCACGAAATGGCCCACACGATCACTCTATCAGCCAGCCGCCACCGGATTCCCCGCTGGCTGTCGGAAGGCATCAGCGTTTATGAGGAACGCCAGGTCCGGCCGGGGTGGGGGCAGGGGATGACTGCGGAATACCGCGAACGATTTCTATCAGGCAAAGTGCCGCCCATTGCCAAGCTCGACGAGTCATTCTCCGGTCCCGACATCCTGCTCGGCTACTACCACGCCTCGCTGGTGGCCGAGTTCGTGGTCGAGCGCTTCGGGATCGCTGCCATGCGCGCGATCCTCGCCGATCTCTCCACCGGGAAGCCGATAGAAATGGCACTCTCCAAAAGGACGTTGCCGCTCGCCGAGCTGGAAACCGCCTTCTTGGAATACGCGAAAAAGATCGCCGCGGCGTATGGCCCGGATCTCGACTGGACCCCGCTAACAGACGAGGAATACGTCGAGTACCGCA
>JAYWDF010000629.1:0-4737 GCA_043779985.1 Akkermansiaceae bacterium
CTCCAAGGCATGGACGGCCTGCTCCACATCACCGACATGTCGTGGGGCCGCATCAACCATCCATCCGAGCTGCTTCACATCGCCCAATCCGTGGATGTCATCATCCTCGACGTGGACCGCGAGAAAGAGCGCGTTTCGCTCGGCCTTAAGCAAATGTCCGACAATCCTTGGGAAGACATCGAGCGGAAATACCCGATCGGTCACAACGTCAAGGGTCGCGTCACCAAGCTTCTGCCATACGGTGCGTTCATCGAAATCGAGCGCGGCGTCGAAGGCCTCGTGCACGTTTCCGAGCTTAGCTGGGTCAAGCGCATCACCCGTCCTTCCGACGTGTTGGAAATCGGCCAGGAAATCTCGGCCGTCGTCCTCGGCATCAGCATCGAAGAGCAGAAAATCTCGCTCGGCGTGCGCCAGCTCGATTCCAACCCATGGGACGAAATCGAACTCCGCTACCCCGTGGGTGCCACTATCAAGGGCCCGGTCCGCAACCTCACCGCTTACGGTGCGTTCGTGGAACTCGAAGAAGGCATCGATGGTATGATTCACGTCTCGGACATGTCCTGGACCCGCAAGATCAACCACCCATCCGAAGTTCTCAAAAAGAACGACGAAGTGGAAGCCATCGTGCTCGCCATCGACAAGGGCAACCAACGCGTCTCCCTCGGTATCAAACAAACCGAAGGCGATCCATGGTCCCTCATCGACGCCCGCTTCAAGGTCGGCGACCTCGTCAAAGGCACCGTTGCCAAGATCGCGTCCTTCGGCGCCTTCATCAGCCTCGACGGTGACATCGACGGCCTCATCCACATCTCGCAACTCAGCGAGGACCACGTGGAGAAGGTCAAGGACATCATCAAGGTCGGCGAAGAGATCGAAGCCCGCGTCATCAAGGTCGACAAGGTCGAGCGTCGCATCGGACTTTCCATCAAGGCCGTTGGTTACTCCGACGAGCAGCTGAAGAAGGAAAGCGCCAGCTTCGAGTCCCTCCGCCCATCCTCCGAGATGGTCGGCCTCGAGCAAGCGTTCAACCTTGCCGCCGCCGCCTCCGAAGACTGGAGCCCGGGTCAGGAAGACTAATTCAAACAGCGCCGGTCCTCGCGACCGCCGCTACACCTCAAAAAGCCGGATGGGTTCGCCCCGTCCGGCTTTTTTGTTTTCGCGGGGATCGTTCGCCAGCAGGCGATGGCTGCCCTACTCCCTATGTGTGAGTTCTCTTCGTCCCAAGGCCGCATGAAAGGGCATTCCGATGGCGAAGAAGGCGAAAAAACCGGCCGGGAGAATCCCGGCCGGTTTTTTGAAATAGCGGATGACTTCGCGGCGACCGATGATCGCCGCGACGGGTCAATCACTTGATGTCCAGAGCGGCGTACTCGCCATCCTTGCGGCGATAAACGATCGTTAGGCAGTCGCGGCGGGCGCTCTTGTAGAGCACGAACGGACGCTCTGTGAGTTCGAGCTGCATGATGGCGTCTTCCTTATACATCGTGCGCACCGCGTAATTCTCCGGATGAACGATGAACGGCACAGGCTCGATGTCGGAATTCTCCGGATGGTCGAGCACGTCTTCATTGAAGAAGCGCTCTTCGAGGTGGCGGATCGACTCGTTGCGATGCGGGCGATGCTTCTTCAGCAAGCGCGTCTTGTGCTTGCGCATCCGGCGCGCGATTTTCTCAATCGTCTCATCAAGCGCGGCATACATGTCCTTGCCCTCGGTGTGGGCTTCGATGGTGATATGATTCGCACAAAACAAAATGATTTCGGCAATATGCCGGTTTTTTTGGACGTCGAGAATGACCTTGGCCTCGATGATTCGCGGGTAATCGAGATGCAGTCCCTCGATCTTTTTGGTCGCGTGGTCGCGCAGGGCATCAGTCACTTGCTCGTGCCGCACCGTGACGGTGATCGGCAGATTGACGTTGGCAGTTTGCATGATTCGTATTGGTTGGATATTTGGGTGAATGGACGGCAGTTCTAACTGCCTTATCCGTCTGTAACCATGAACCAGATTTGATCAGAGCGCCACGCTCAACTTCGAAAAAGTGAACTAATTTCACCTCGCTGGCGAGGGGCTGGCGGGGCGCACCCGGGCCGGGAATTCCGGCCGCTGTAACTCGTTCTACTTCGGGCGTGTGAGCTCGTCGAAGGACGAGCCATCGCCTTCAGCCGCGGGCGCCTTGGCCGGGGCCGTGACCACGGCGGATGTATAAAGATCCCTGAAGTTATCCGTGGGGGCTTTTGCCGCGCCCGCGATCTTGAGCGTCAGCCAGCGGAATCCTTCACGGGTCGGGCCGAACATGGATTCCAACCGTGGATTCTTGGAGGAAATGATCATCGCTTCGGCGACGCCGAGTTGGAGATTGCCCGAAAGGGTTTCATTGGCTGCCATCGCAATTTCACCGCGCAGGGCCATCCGTCCCTTGCTCTCGAAGCGGAGATCCTGAAGCGAGACGATGCCGCCCTCGCGATGCAGGGTGCTGCTCGCCTCGCCTTCAAAGACGGGGCTCTCGAACCACGGGTCATCGAGCACTTGTGCGAGGGCGGGGAGGAATGGAAAGCCCTTCACTTCGATCTTCGCGGTGGGTGAGACTCCGAGCGCGATGTCGAGGCTGGGATTGGGAGTCTCGGTGGGCAGGAAGGAGAGAAAATTCGACTTGGCCGCGGGTAGGGTATCGACCCGTCCCGAGAAAAGTCGTGCGAACGAAGGTCCTGTGAGTCCGGCCAGTTCGAAGGAATCGAGTTGGACCGCCAAGGTCGAGGGACGGTCGGTTTTGTAGGGTTGGATGGTGCCGGAAAGTTCAAAGGATCCGCGCGTGTCGGATTCATGCTGCAGCCGGATGACGATGACGTCCGTGTCCCTGCCGCGGAATTCGAGCAGGGCGCGGTCCAGGCGCAAATCCGGCCAGCCCGGGATGTTGACGGCGCCCTGGTTGAGTCGCAACTGTGTTCGGCCGTTGACGTTTTCCGGATAGAGCGAGGCCTCGGATTTGGTCAAGCTAACCGCAGGGGGTGTTGAGCCGCCGACGGCGAGATGAAACACCGGTATCCAGTAGCGGTTGAAGCGGACAGGAAGGTCGCCGGCGGGCTGGGCCGTGCTCCGAAGTGGCAGGCCCGGGGTCGGAACCTGGAGCGTCAAGGTGCCGTCCGTGACGACCGTGACTTCCTCGCCAGCCATCGATTTACCGAGGAAGCTCGTCGGGGAGATCTCCGCGGTGAGCCCCCGAAGGAGGAGGCTTTTCAGGACATTGCCTGCGGGCCATTCAAGCGACAGCCCGCCGGCATTCGCCGTCGCTGGATTCATCCGGAATTGTTCGAGCTGGGCGGTCGCCCCGCTGGCCTGCGCGATCTTGGTTAGAAGGGCGTCTCGGTAGGGGCGGCTGTTCGCGTAGACGATCGCCCCGCCGATGGCGAGAGCGGTGAGGAATAACAGAATCAGCGCGGCGGACACTTGGACGATGCGTGCCCGCTTGGTCCGGTGGGCGTCCTCCTTGCGGGGTTGGCTGGAGCGACGCTTCCGCTTGCGGACGCGGATCGCTTGGGTTCCGTCCTGACGGGTGACGAGCTCACCCTCTTCCGGATTCTCCAGCGCGGGGTTCTTCAATCGATCCATCATCTCGTCGATGGAATACTTTTCGGGCTCGCTAGGGGCGGCTGACATCTTGAGCGGAGGTGGAAATCTTCAGGCAGGGCACCGGCTCAGCGATCCCGGTAGCGGCGTCCGGTCGGGTCCATCAGTTCCACATTCACAAGGAAAATGATCGCCGTGGAAGTGGGCTTTCTGGCCTTGGTTTGGAACATGCGTCCGACGATCGGGATGCTGCCCAAGATCGGAACCTGGTCTTCGACGTTTTGAACGCTTTCCTGTTTCAATCCGCCGATGGCAACGGTTGCGCCGTCGGCCACATCGACCGTGGTCGAGAGGGATTGCTTGCTGAAAACCGGCATCAGAATGGCATTCTTCGTGATTTCCACGGTCTCGGGTCCAAGCAGGCCGGTGGCGGTCGAGTTGATCGGGCTGCCGTAGTTCACAAAGCCGTCAAAGTCGACGAAGGTCGGATTGAGGGTGACGGTGATGAAGCGCTTGCTGGCATCCGCCACCGGGAGGACCTCAAGCGAGACTCCGACATCGCGTTTAGAAAAGGCCGTCGGTGTGGCCGGAGTAACCGGGGTGGCTCCGCCTGAGGAGGTTCCGACCGAATTGGGAAGTTGGGGCGGTTCGTATTCCGTCGCATACATGAACTCGCGGACGAGTGAAATCGAGGAGGACTGTCCGCTGCGGGTGACGATCGAGGGCTGGGACATCAGATCCACACCTTTTTTCTGATTCAAACCGCGCATGAGCATTTGAACCTTCGCGGAGCTGAAATCACCATTGACCGCGAAAATCCCGGGGGCCGAATTGGTGGATTGGCGACCGGATGGGTTGTTGATCAGCTCGTCGATGGAGTCTCCCGAAAGTGCGGAGTCGCCGCTGCGATTGCCGGCGGTGATCGGCTTGAGGAAGTTGACCGCGGAGGAAGGGATCACATCGGCGATGTCCCGGCCATTGCCTTGAGTGCCGCCGTTCAGGGTGTAGCTGGAAGTTCCAGGCACGGCCCCGTTGCCGCCGAAGCCGAGATCTTCCAGAAACCAGTCGAAGCCGAGTTCTTCAAGGCGGGTCTGTTGGACTTTGATCATCGTTACGCGGACCGAAACCATGACGGGCTCGGTCTTGGTGAGCGCCTCGACGATTTGGGAAAT
>JAYWDF010000630.1:0-4735 GCA_043779985.1 Akkermansiaceae bacterium
CTTGAGGAGGGCCTTGGAAATCTCAAGGTTTTCCTTCAGCTCAACCACGGAGCCGTCGAACATGTGGGATTGGAAAAGCGGGCCCTTGCCCTCGGCGATGCGCTTGCGCGAGGCGGCGAGCAGCGGCTTGAGAAAGCCGTCGACCTTGGCGGGGTGGCAGTGGTCGGTGTGGAGGGCGATGAGGACGTTGTGCTTTTCCGCGAGGAGGTGGCACGCTTCGGCGAGCACGATGGCGCCGAAGGCGGCGTCCTTCACTGCGGTGCCGGATGCGAACTCGCCGCCGCCGGTGGAAATTTGAATGATTCCGTCAGATTTCGCTTCGGAAAACGCACGGAGCGCACCGTTGATGGTGGGCAGCGAGGTGACATTGATGGCGGGATAGGCGTAGCCACCTTTTTGGGCGGCGTCCAACATGGCGCGATATTGCGCGGGAGTTGCGATTGGCATAGCGGCCTTGTGGTAAACACGCGAGGTGTTGACGACAAGCCAGAATCGAAGGAATTCCGCAATATCCCCCGGCTTGCGGCTTGCCAACTGGCTGCGGGCGCGCTTGTTTCTCGTTCATCCCCATGAGTCCTTCCGAATCAATTGTCTGCAAGCCAACGCCTTGGTTTATTTTTCGCGCGGTGGTGATGCTGCTGATGTTCGGAGTGTTTGCAGTGTTGTTTTACGTCGACGGGACCACGGGATACCGCAAAAAAAACGAGAGTTTCTACCTCCACAAGACCTTCCAGACCGCGAACCAGAAGTTTTCGGAAATGAATTCCAGTGGCTCGCTGACCCCGGACGAGTGGCAGCGCTTCGCGGCGAGCCAGTCCGTCAGCTTCCCGCCCGACCACTCGATCCTGCCTGCCACCCTCCAGCTGCCGATGCCTTGGCCGGCGGTGCTCCATGATTTTGATCGGATGAAACCCCTGCAATGGAACATCTTATGGCGCGAATACACCAAAGAGCGGGGGCTCAATGCCGCCCCGCCCGAGGAGCCGTATGACGCCCAAAAAATGAAGGAACAATGGATTGTATTCGTGATTTGTTCGGCGCTCGCGGCGCTCGCAGCCTTTTTCCTGCTGCGCACGCTCAATCGCTCGATATCGGCTGATGCGGATGCCATCACCACCCAGCAGGGAAAACGCGTGCCCTACGCCGATCTGAAAGCCCTCGATCTCCGGAAATGGGACACCAAGGGCATCGCATTCATTGATTATAACGGAGCTTCCGGCAAGGGGCGGATCCGCATCGATGGCTTGACTTACGGCGGCTTCAAGAAGGAAACCGACGAGCCCGCCGAGCGCTTGATGCGGCAAATTCGCTCCAAATTCTCCGGTGAAATCATCGAATACACCTCCCTTCGCAATGGCGATGCCCGGATCGCGGAATCCAAGCCTGACTGATTGATTTTCGGTCATTCTGTGCTTTTCCGCCCTCGTGACGTTTTCGAGGTTGCCAAGTCGGGTCAGCAAACGATAACCAACTCCAACTCCAACACTCAACAACAGCAACTCATGTCAGACAAAAGTATCGAAGCCCGCGTAAAGGACATCATCGTCGACCAACTTGGCGTTAACGCTGATCAAGTGACGACCGAAGCTAAATTCGTCGAAGACCTCGGTGCCGACTCGCTCGACACCGTCGAACTCGTCATGGCTTTCGAAGAAGAGTTCGACATCGAAGTGCCGGATGAAGAAGCCGAAAAGCTCCAAGCTGTCGGTGACGTGGTGACCTACATCACCAGCCAACAAGCCTGATATCGGTAGGCGAACGCTTTGTGAAAGGGCGGGCTCCTCAAAAGGTGTCCGCCCTTTTCTTTGCATTGCTCCCGATCCGGGTGACACTCCATTGCCCATGCACTCTCAAGATGACATCCACTACGCGCTGGAAACAACCAAGGTTCTGCGGGAGCCGGATCGTCGGATAGACACGTTTGGCGAAACTCGATTCGAGTTCCAGTTGATCAGCGAACTGATGGATCGCACCGGCGAGGTCCGCATCCGCACCGGCGAAGTCGAGGCCATGCGCCCGCGCATTCTCCGCCCGTCCGCTTACAACGAGGTCGCGCTGGATGGCTTCGATCCTTCTGCCAGGGCCCGTTTCGACAAGTTGGTCGCCAAGCTCAAGTCCGAGGGCAAGGACCTCGCATTTCTCCAATACGGATTCCAGTTCAAGCGGGGGCAGGTCCACGAAGAAATCATTCATGACAGCATGGACGCCGTCCGCGAGCGGGTGCTGGAAGATATTCGCCGTACCGGGAACCCTGCGCGTGCGATTATCGAAGGGGTCGATGACGCCTGGGAAATCTCCATTCTCAAGTTTTCCTTCGAAATGATTCTGCGCTCCCATGAGATCAACGCATTTGACTTCAAGCGCCGCGGGCTTATTTAAAAACTTGGAATTATGAGCGTTTGGACGGTTGTAAAGGGACTCGCCGCGCTGGGCGTGCTCGCAGTCATGAGCTTCACCGGCATGCTCGCCTATCACGTCGTAGTTAGGCCGCTCGGCGGGGTTTTTGAAAAAATCATTCCGAATCCCACCGAAGTTGCAGGAAAGCAACCGGACTCGGACTTCGCGAAAATGTTGGATTCCGCCGAGCTGCCCGACATTGATCCCGGGGAGAAAGCCTTCCAAAAGGCCCACGAGCTGCTCGCCTTGGGGAAAATTGATGAAGCGCGCGAAAAACTAACCGCCATCGTCAACGTCTATCCCACCTCATCCTCCGCGCCGGTCGCCCGCCGCATCGTCGGCGAGATGAACTTGGACGAAATCCTCTCGACCGCGCACATGGCCGGCAAGAAATCCCACATCGTCAAGCGCGGGAACTCCTTTCTCGGAATCGCCGCGGAATATCACACCACCCTCGATTGCCTGATGCACCTCAACGGCATGATGGAGTTGAAAAACATCCAGCCCGGTGAGGAGCTCATCGTCATGCCGCTGGATTTCAGACTCCTCATCGAACCACAGCGAAAGTCGATTTCCGTGTGGGAAGGCGGGCGCTTCATTCGTGAATATTCGATCGTCCGCCTGGGAATCCCGTCCAAGCTGCCTCTCGGGAAAACCAAAATCAGCTCGAAATTGGCAGAACTCGACGGCCGCCAGGTTTCCCCTCAATCCAAAGACTACCGCGCAGCGGAAAAGGTCATTCAGATCATTAAGCCCTCGCTACAGATCCGCGGCGCTTCAGAGGCCGACGAGGGCACGGCCCAGGGCATCGTCCTGCGCTCCGAGGATATGGAAGAAATCTGCCTGCTCACCCGGGTCGGGAACGAAGTGGAAATCCGTTGAATTCCGTTCGATTCTACCTATCTCTGGTCTTGCATCTTGCGCCCGGAGTCTTGAATCTTGCGCCCTTCAACCATGCAGCTACTCGAATTTGAAAAACCCGCCGCCGAGCTTGAACGCGAGCTCGATAAACTTCGCACCAAGTCGGCGTCTCAAAATATCGACATGTCCGCCGAGATTTCCATCATGGAAGCCAAGCTCGCTGACACCCGCGCTGCGATTTACAAAAACCTCACCCCTTGGCAGCGCGTCCAGATCGCCCGCCACACGAATCGCCCGTTCATGCTCGACTACGTCTCCCTCGCTTTTACGGATTTCAGCGAACTCCACGGCGATCGGCACATCGGCGATGATGCCTCGATGCCCGGTGGATTCGCCCGGATCGGCGGACGCCGGGTGGTCATCATCGGCCACCAGAAAGGCCGCGATACCAAAGAAAACCTCAAGCGCAACTTCGGCAGTGCCCATCCGGAAGGCTACCGGAAGGCGATGCGACTCATGAAAATCGCCGAGAAATTCGGCCTGCCGGTCATCACCATGATCGACACCCCCGGCGCGTTCCCCGGAATCGGCGCCGAGGAACGCAACATCGCCGAGGCCATCGCCTACAATCTGCGCGAAATGATGCTTCTCAAGGTGCCCGTGATCGCCATCGTCCTCGGTGAGGGCGGCTCAGGGGGCGCACTCGGCATTGGCGTCGCCGACCGCGTGATCATGATGGAAAACGCCTACTACTCCGTCATCAGTCCGGAAGGCTGCGCGGCCATTCTTTGGAAGCACCGCAAGCATGCCCCGGAAGCGGCGGAAGCCATGAAATTGGTTGCCCCGGATTTGATGAAACTTGGCCTCATTGATGATGTCATCGATGAACCCACTGGCGGTGCCCACCACGACCATCAGACGACCGCGGATGCCTTCCGTGATAAGGTGCTCGCCCACATCGAGCAATTGTCGGCCCTCTCCACCGAGCAGTTGCTCAACGAGCGCTACGCGAAGTTCCGCAACTTCGGCGAGTGGCAGGGGAAAGAATAGGTCGCGACTGCGCGTAATAGCGCGCGTTAGGACCCGGTCCGGAACTATTTTTACAATCATCATGGCAACAAAAGTTGGAGTAATCGGTGCAGGCGGGATGCTGCAGTATCATGCCGCCGGATTCCGTCAGGCGGGAGCGGAAATCGTTGCCGTGGCCGACCCGGCACCCGGGGCTGCTGCCAAAGCTGCTGAAAAATGGGGCATCGCCCACGCCTACCAATCCGTAGAGGCCATGCTCGTGGAATGTACGGAACTGGACGCGGTCAGCATCATTGTCCCGAACAAATTTCATGCCCCGCTCTCGCTCCTCTGCCTCAAGGCCGGCAAGCACGTGTTCTGCGAAAAGCCACCCGCCCTCAAGGCTTCCGAGGTTGAGGAAATGATCGCCGCTGCCGAACAGGCCGGTAAAACGCTGATGTTCAACTTC
>JAYWDF010000631.1:0-4735 GCA_043779985.1 Akkermansiaceae bacterium
GCAGATCGAGCGCACCGAGCTGCGCGTGGTGAAACGCGACGGCACGCGGGAAGCGCTCAATCGCGAGAAGCTCATGAGCGGGCTGATCAAGGCCTGCGAGAAACGGCCGGTGCCGATGGACCGGCTCGACCGCGCCGTGGAAGAAATTTTAACCGATCTGCACAAGGATCATCTCAGCGAAGTGCCGTCCGCCATCATCGGCGGCAAGGTGATGGACAAGCTCCATCAGATCGATCCGGTCGCCTACGTCCGTTACGTGTCGGTTTATCGGCAGTTCGAGGATGTGAACGAGTTCATCGCCGAAATCCAATCCCTTTCCCGTCGCGCGGCGCGCGATCCTTTCCAGCGCAAGTTGTTTAAAGACTGACCGATTTCCACCCCGCCCACCCAGGCTGTTTCACCCAACCTCTCACCCACTCTTCTTTCCCCCTAGCAAAGTCACCCTGTGATCTCCCTCATCGGCAATCGACCCGCCCTTCAAATCGGACGCTATCAAGTGATCGATTATGATACCGCGTGGCTGGATGACGCCTTGCGGCGGGCGGCCTTGGCGGCGGACCACGAGGATTTCCCGTTCGTCGCGGACATCCGCACCGGGATTGTGAAATATTTGGAAACCAAGTGCCCGCTGAAGTTGCTGCACTTGGAAGACCTGTTCGACCGGATGCGGAAAATGCTGGTGAAGATCGGGTGCGAGCGTATCGCCGAGAAGTTAGAGCCGCTTGCGCCGCCAGTGACCGTCTCGCTCATTCGGGCGGCGATGGAGGCGGGAAATGGCTTCGAGCTGGCGTTTTTCGGCACCCTGCGCATGGAACTTTGTGACCTGCGGGCGGCTGGGGCGGAGGAAATCCGTTTCACCGGGCTGCGCGAAAGCTCACAGATCCTCCGCGGGGCCGCCAAGTGGAACAAGCACTGCGAGACCCTCTTGGCGGAAATCCACGCGTTCCTCGAAGCTTTTGACCGCGATCAGCAAAGGGACGACCGCCAGTTGCGGCTGTGCGTCGAGAGCGAGAACTAAGCTCTCCTTAAGGAAGCGCCACTCCTGATTCGGCGGGAATAAATCTCCGAAGCATCCGCGTTTTTGCGTTTCCCGCTCGCTGGGGACCGCGGTGCCGGAAGCCCTCGGTCCCGCTGAAAATTCGGGGACCATTCTTTTCTTGGCAGAGAGAGACGGATCGCTATGGTCAACTGCAAAAAATCAGCTTTCGGATTTTTGTTTAGGTCCCATCGATCCATCTCGGGCGTTGGCGTCTGCACAGTGCCATCCGCCTCCCCCGAAGAATCTCCGCCATGCAGCATCGTGTCCTCCCAACCACCCCTTCGCACCGCGAGTCCGTGGGCGCTTTGCATCCCCGCACGGTGGGCTGGTTCGGCACGACCGCGGTCGCCATGGGGGGAATCAATCAGAGTCTGTTCTTGTTGGGCGCGCTGTTTGTCGGCCAAGGGGCGATTCCCGGCCAGGGCAGCGCTGCGGTGCTGCTGTTGGCGGTCGGATTGCTGCTGAGTTGGGCGGCTACACCCGGCTGGCTGGAGTTGATCCTGATGTACCCCAACCGGGTGGGCGGCATTTCCGCGACCTGCGCGGAAGCCTTCCGGCCCTACAGCCCGGTGCTCGCGAACCTCACCGGCGTCTGTTACTGGTGGGGCTGGGTGCCCACCTGCGGCCTGACCGCGCTGCTCTCTGCCTCCGCCATTCACCAGTGGTATCTGCCCGGGATTCCGATTCCGGTGCTCGCGGCGACGATCGTGGTCGCCTTCACCCTGGTGAATCTGTGCGGCGTGAAATGGGTGATGCGGCTGGCGATGCCGGTGGCGACGGCCTCGGCGGTGCTCGCCTTCGCCTCGGCGGTGATTCCGGTGTTCAGCGGCAGTGTCGATTGGCAACAGGCGTTTACCTATCAACTCACGGTGCCGTTTCTTGGTTGGTTCGGGGAAGTGACCAGCGTGATGGCGGGACTCTATCTGATTGGTTTCGCCGCGCCGGCGTTCGAGCAAGCGGCTTGCCACGTGGGGGAGACCATCGACCCTAACCACAATGTGCCGCGCGCGATGTTTGCGAGTGCGGCGCTGGCCTCGCTCTATTTCATCGTGCTGCCGGTCGTCTGGCTCGGTACGCTTGGTCCGGTGCCGCTGGGCCGGGAGCTTGCCCTTGAGCTGGGGCCCACCTTCGCGCCCTTGCTCGGCGGAGCGGCGAAGGCCACGGCCATCTGGTTCATGATCTTCAATATGCTGCATGGGACGCTGGCCCCGCTCGCCGGGGCCGCGCGGACTCTTGCGCAGCTTGCGGAAGACGGTTTGCTGCCGGAGTCGCTTGCGCGGCGTTCACGCACGGACGCACCCTGGGTGGCCACACTGTTGACTGCTGGCATGGCAATTGCGTTTTTAGCAATGGGCGATCCGATCTGGCTGATCGCGGCGGCGAACCTCACGTATCTCATCGGCATCGCGATGCCCAATGTCGCGGTCTGGCTGTTGCGCAAGAACGAGCCGGACTTGCCCCGCCCATACCGCGCGCGCCGCGGGATGATCGGGCTCGGACTGTGCGCGGCGGCGGTCTGGGCGCTCACGGCGGTGCTGGGGTTCCAGCAGTTCGGCTTGCAAACGGTGCTGATCGGCATCGCCTTCGCTTATGCCGGCTCGGCGCTTTATGCGTGGCGCAAATTTTTCGACCGCCGCAAAGCGGGCTTGCCCGGCATCGCGCGCACGCTGCACCTGAAGCTCACCGGCGCGATGTTGTTAGTGCTGGTGTTGGATGCTCTCGGCTACCTGATGGCCGTAGGGCACGTGCCTCGGGAGGATGCCGCGCTCATCGCGCTGCTGGAGGATATTTTCGTAGTGGTTGCGCTTCTCACCATTGGTGTGGGGCTGATCCTGCCGGGGATGATCGCGCACTCGGCGGTCGAGGTTTCGAAGGCGGCCGATGTGCTGGTAGGCGGCCCGCTGGCGGATTTCACCAAGGCGATGCGCGCCCTCGCCGCCGGCGATCTTGCCGGCGCAAGGACCCGCTTCAATCTGGTCGCCGTGAAGGTGTTTTCCCACGACGAGGTGGGAGATATGGCGCTGAATTTCAACCGGCTTCAGGTGGAAATCGGACGGGCGGCGGACGGACTGGATGGCGCGCGGGAGGGGCTTTTCCGAGCCCGCGCGGACCTGATCGAAAGCAACAAGAAGCTGCGACTCGAACTCGCGGAGCGCAGGCATGCGGAAGAGGCGCTGCGGCTCTCGTTAGGGGAAAAGGAAGCGCTCTTGAGCGAGGTGCATCACCGGGTGAAGAACAATCTCCAGATCATCAACAGCCTGCTCGGCTTGGAGACAGGACGCAGCGATCAACCCGCGACTCTAGCAACTCTCAGGGACATGCGGGAGCGCATCCATGCGATGGCGCTGCTGCACGAGTCGCTCTGCCACTCTGGAACCTTCTCGTCGGTGGACTTGGGCGCGTATCTCGCGCAACTCAGCACTCAGTCATTTCACGCGGTGGCTGGTTTACCCGATTCCATTCGCCTCGATCTGGACCTTGTCTCGGTTCAGATTGGCATGGACCAAGCGGTTCCTTGTGGCTTGCTCGCGAACGAACTCATTTCGAACTGCCTCAAGCACGGCTTTTGCCGCAAGCAGGCCGGCGAAGTCCGCGTTGAGCTGCAACCCTTCAATGGTGGGCCGCAGTTGCGACTTTGCGTAAGCGATACCGGCGCGGGCTTGCCGCAGGACTTCGAGTCGCGGCGAGGCAGCTCGCTCGGCCTGCGCCTCGTCGCCAATCTCGCCCATCAGATGCAGGGTGAGCTGGAGATAGGACCCGGACCGGCCGCCGTTTTTTCCGTCATTTTCACCCCCGACGAGTGCCGTCTTCACGGGTGAACGCAATACCGCTCGCATTGAACCTCTACCCAGACGATCCGATGACATCACTAGCAAGCAAACCGAGGATTCTCGTCGTGGAGGATGAGGCGGTCATCGCCCTCGACATCGAGCTGCAACTGGCGAAGTTAGGCTACGATCCGGTGGGACACGCCACGCGCGGCGAGCAGGCCATCGCCCTAGCGGAGGAACTGCGGCCGGATCTTGTCTTGATGGATATCCAGCTGGGTGGCGAGATCGATGGCATCGCTGCAGCCTCGGCCATTCGCGCACGTTTTTGCCTGCCGGTCGTATTTCTAACGGCCTATGCGGCGGATGAAACCCTGGACCGTGCCAAGGTCGCCGAGCCCCTCGGCTACATCCTCAAGCCATTCTCCGAGCGGGATCTCAGGACGGTGATCGAGATGGCTCTCTACAAGCACGAGGCGGGCGAGAAGCTCCGCCTGAGCGAGGAGCTCTACCGCACATTGAGCGAGGAGCTCCATGTAGGCCTGTTGATCCAGTCTCCGGACGCCAAAATCGTCTTGAGCAACCCGATGGCGCTGGAGCTGCTAGGCCTGACCGAGGAACAACTCTTGGGCAAGACCTGCATGGATCCGGACTGGGACGTCATTCACGAGGATGGCTCGCCGTTTCCGGGCCCGACTCACCCGGTGCCCCAGGCGATCGCGTCCCGGCAAGCGGTGCACGATGTCGTGATGGGGGTCTTTCGCGCGAGCACCCAAGACCGCGTCTGGCTTTTGGTGAATGCCGATCCGCAGCTCAATCCGGATGGAAGCGTGCGCCAGGTGATTTGCACTTTCACCGATGTGACGGAGCGCAGGCACGCCGTTGAAAAATTACGGGTGAGCGATGCGGCGCTCAAAGCGGTCTCGCA
>JAYWDF010000632.1:0-1510 GCA_043779985.1 Akkermansiaceae bacterium
TTGTTAAATGCCGCGCCATTGAGGTTTGCGCGTTGGATGTAAGGACGTTGCGGGCCGTTGTTGTTCGCGGTGACGAGGAACTTTTTACCGTTGGGAAGCGTGAGCGTTGCACGATCGAACAAGGGACTTCCGATCTGATATTCCGTAGTTCCCGGGCAGACTGGATAGAATCCCATCGCGCTGAAGACATACCAGGCGGACATCTGGCCGGTGTCCTCGTCGCCGCACATACCGTCAGGCGTGGATTGATACAAGCGGCCCATTACCTCGCGGGCGCGGGCTTGTGTTTTCCATGGCTGGCCCACGGAATTGTAGAGATAGATCATGTGCTGGATCGGCTGGTTGCCGTGCGCGTATTGGCCCATGTTCAAGGCGACCATCTCGATCATTTCGTGAATCATGCCGCCGTAGGTTCCTACTTTGACATCAGGCGGGGTGTAGAAGACGCCATCCAGTTTTTTGGCGAAGGCGGCGTCGCCGCCCATCAGGTCGATGAGGCCAGGCACGTCCTGGAGCACACTCCATGTCCAGTGCCAGGAATTCCCCTCGGTGAACGGTCCGCCCCATTCGGTAGGATCAAAATTCCCGCACCATGCGCCGTCGGCCATGCGGCCGCGCACGAAGCCAGATTTTGTGTCGAAAACATGGGTGTAGTTCATCGCGCTCTTGGCGAAAGCATCGGCCTCCTTGGTGCGTCCGATCTTGGAGGCCAGCACCGCAGCGCAGTAGTCGTCGTAGGCATATTCCAGCGTTTTGGCCGTCGCTTCCTTCACCTCTGGAAAAGGTGCGTAGCCGATCTTTTTGTAAAACTCTGCACCGTCGCGACCAATCGAAGGGCAATGGCCCGGAGCTTGCGTATTCGCATCGTGAACCATCGCGTCCACGGCTTTTCCTGCATCGAAGTTCGTGATGCCTTTGACCCAGGCATCCGCAAACAGCGAGAAAGCGTGGTTGCCAATCATGCAGGCGCGGTGGCCCGGACTGAGCCAGGAAGGCAGCCAGCCGCTTTGCTCGTAGGCGTTGAGCATGCCCTGCATGATCTCTCCGCTGATCTCAGGAAACAGCAGGTTGTAGAGCGGATGCGACGCGCGAAACGTATCCCAGTAGCCTGTGTCCGTGTAGAAATAGCCTTGATGCACCTTGCCATCAAAGGGGCTGTAATAGACGGGCTTTTGCTCCGCATCTAGTTCATAGAAACGGTGAGGGAAAATAACACTTCGATAGAACGCACTGTAAAACGTGCGTTGCTGTTCCTCGGTGCCCCCTTCGACCTTGATGAGATTCAATGTTTTATCCCACAGTGCCGCCCCTCGAGTCCGGACATCATCGAAATCAGAATTGCCGATTTCGCGATCGAGATTGCGCTGTGCCTGCTCGGGGCTGATGTAGGAGGATGCGACCTTGCACCCCACCACCGTGCCCGGGGCGAACCTGAGGAATGCGCCCACGTGGTCACCGGCCAACTTGGTTTGCCCGTCGTGCACCGCTTCCGGAGTCCAAGTGCCTTGGC
>JAYWDF010000633.1:0-4731 GCA_043779985.1 Akkermansiaceae bacterium
CCCGCAGGGTGAGCGGAAATCGCAGACATGGAAGCATCCATGACCTTGAGATTACGTCACTTACCGAGTTTTGGCGAGTTTTCCATTTTCCTCTTTAGGCTATATTGGTCTGTTGCGTCCTTCACGCACCGGGGAGTTGTCAGCCCCTCGGACTGCCAGTGGATACATCCTTCCAGCGCCCAATTCAGTATTCCCGGCAGTTCAACCCCCAGCTTTTCTACGAGCCTTCGATCCTTCTTCTCATCGGGGATGGTGACGGTGAAAGGAAGGAGGCGAATGCGTCGCCAGATCCCCAGATCAGACCCTCTGATGTTTGGCTTGTGGTTGCCAGAAATCCAGAAGTGATGTGTCGGCCGGAAATCGAAAAGCTCTTTGAAGAGGAATCTGGCGCTGATGGTGTCGTCACCAGTCAACGCTTTGATGCGACTCTCCGCGAAGCTGACGTTCTCCTCCAGTTCCGCGGCGATAGCGAGACGACACCCAGCGAGACGGGCAATGTCATTGCTCGCACCCTGGTTACGGTCCTTTGTGAACATCACTTCCGGGGCGGTCTGACCGTAGTCGCCGAATAGGCGCTTTATGGTTTCGCTGAACACGCCTTTGCCGTTGGAACCTTTGCCATGCAAAAAGAACAAGCACTGCTCGCGATTGGATCCCGTAAGCGTGTAACCTACCGCCGTTTGGAGATAGCTTTCGAGCTCTGCATCGCCGCCAGTGACGGTATGGAGAAACTTTCTCCATGCCGGGCAAGTGGCCGTTGGATCAAAACCAACCCCGATGGATTTGGTGATGAGCTTGTCGCGGTCGGGCGTGATTGACGATCCCTTGGTCAAGTCGATCATCCCGTTTGGTGTCCCAAGTAGCCAGGGGTCGCTATCCAAGTCGTTGACGGAAACGGATATTCCCTTGATCGACTTCAACATTTCTAGACCGGCCGCTACCCGGGGGAGATCTAGACTCCGGAGGGCGAACTTGGCCATGGCTCCGGCTTTTCGCGGGTCCGAGATGTCGTCAAACGCCTGCTTGCCGGTAGCCTTCATCACCTCGACGAAGAGACGGAACATATACCCTGTGTTGTCTGTAGTCCAGCGGCGGCCATCCCAGAAAATCCATTTCCCGGGCTCCACGACGTATCTGATAGTGTTCCCCGCGTATTGGGAAACGCGTTCGGCGTTCCCTTGGTCGGCATGCTCAAAGCCTGTCAGTTTCTCGACGCTCCCCCGAGAGGGCGCTGCCTCGGCTTTCGTGACGACGAGGGACTCTGCGGTTGAATCCGGGTCCGGAGGTTCCTCCCATTGTTCTGAGAGTGATTTCATCATTGGACCTCCCGCGCTAGGTTTTGATCGAAATAATATACTTCTTGGCATCTCTTTTTGTCTGGCCTCCACCCGTTGGGCATGCGGACAAATTGGGATTTGGTCCATGTTGCTGGGTCAGCCCCAAGCGAGACTGCGTAGCGCATGAACCTGCGCGGGATGAACTCGTCCAAGCCTTGACAGTTCCACCAGGCGTGAATGCTTTTCCCTCCTGATGAGAGTGCCATGGTTAAGGGAGCGAACTTTCGCAGGTGCCATATGAGGGCTGCCTGATCGGTCGGGCTGCCGTTGTCAAATTCAGTGACTAGGAACATTCTCGCGCCGGTGTTCGCCAAGCAGTGAGCCGACTTTGTGCCCTTCTGAGTCAGGCCTGTCTTTGCCGACATGGCACTCGGGGTGATGAACTGGCAATCGGCAAGTTTCCCTCTGATTGCGTTCCTTGAGCCCGTCAGGAACTCTCGGGCGGACTTGCCGACACACAGCAAGGGATTACCCGGGAATATCTGGTCAATAAGCCATTCGGTCGGCGTGGATTCCTGAGTGCAACGAGTCGGCGATGCCTCGGCGAGTGAAGCCAAGTCGAATGGCTCATTTTTGATGATAGCGCCCCGTAATTCGAGGTTGGGTTTCGGCCATTTCGATTGCGGCTTATTGGCGCCAGAGTGGCCCCTCCCGTTAGGCTTCCACTGCACTTTCTCGGCGAAGTTAACAGCGTCCTCGATTTCGCGTGTTGGAACATGTCGGCCGCAGCCATCTGTGGCGGCTGTGAGCAACGCAATGATGGTTGCTTTATCGCGATGAGCAAAGAGCTGCCGCGCGACTTTGGGAAGCCACTGGTGGACGCCTTCGCCAGAGGCGGGCACGGCAGCAAGTAGGTCTCGCAAGAATTGAGGTAGATCACTCATACTCAACTACCTCCCTTCCCCGTCCTTGTTCGGAAATTGGTAAACTGTGGAACAGATCGAGAGAATCGAGCGAGTCTCCCAATCTCTTCTCGTTACAGCAGTTCTCGCCATTAATGACGGTTGGGCACTTGTCCTTGACGGATGCCGCATCAATCGCCATGCGTTTCTTGCCGCTGCAGGTGAAGCGTGTTTTCACGGTTTCACCTCCTTCGCTTCCTGGTTCGCGAGATAATCGCGGACCGAGGCGACGTTGAAAAGTCTGGCTCCATACTGCTTCCCCTCGGCGCGGAGAGACAAAGTGCGAATTTTGCCTTCCCTCCGGAGGTTATACAGGATAGTGTGAGCAAGTCCGAATTGAGCGGTGATTTGTTTCTCACGCGCCCATTCGACTTCTTGCTTTAATTGGGTGATGTATTTTGCGTTCATAGGAACGCTCCCCAATCTTGACAGTTTTAGCCGTTTGGCGAAATACCTCTAATTTTTCTTGGGGCGACCCCTTTTCGGCTTATCCAGCGGTTGAAACAATGAATGCTCATCGGGTTCGGGATCTTTCTGCTCCGCAAGCCATCTACCCGCATCTGCTGCTTGCTGGTCATTGAATCCAAGTCCCTTTAGCTCGGTTTGAGATGGCATGCTCCCGTTTTTGAGCGAGAAAGCCATCGCTGCGCGCACAGCCTGCAGCGTCTTTGACTTTTTAGCGTAATCGTAGGTCCCGGCTTCAATCTCCTCTAACGCCTTCAACGCTTTGCTCTGCGCGCCATGGTCAATCTTGGGGAAGGGATGGTTATCGTTGATCCCGGACTTGAGACGGCGTGGCGTGAAGTGATTGGTGATTCTTTGTTTGAGACCGGATTCCTCTCGCTTCACAAACTCTAACTCTTTGCGCAGGGACGGGATACTCTCACTGTGGGTCTCTGGATCTTCGATGATTTGCTCCAGTTCACGGCGGACAGCTACCGCGTTGGCGTAGGCATTAACCGGATCAAGCAAGACACGGTAAGTGCCGTCCGAATCCATTTCAAAGCCGCCGCACAAACCGCGCAAATCCCGGGGAAATTCGTCTTTGTCGTCGCTCATGGCTTTCCTGGGGTGAGCCTTGGGAGCTTGGCGACGGCATCCCTGAGCGCCGCCTCATCGGCGTGGCTGTAAATCTGGTGGCTTTCGCGGGTGCTGTGGCCGGTAAGCGCCATGCGATCTTCTTCGGAAACACCAGCGGTGCGGAGCCAGGTCGTGAACGTGTGACGCAAGCTGTGGAAACCTCGCTCGTAGGTGATGCGGCCCGAGCCCTTGTCCTGTCCTTCAGCGATCACGCGGGAGGGTTTGCCTCGGTCAACGCCAGCCTTGGCCATGATCTTGTTGAAGGTCTGGGAAAGTCCAGCCCGGTCTCCAATCTTGAGCCGTGAGAGCTTGGGAAAAACGGGGGCGGTTGGAGAGTCCTCGGCAACCGGGGCGGCGAGCAGATAGGCCAGCAAATCGGGTTGGATGGGAATGCGGACTTCCCTCTTCTTTTTCTTGGTCTTGGACGGAACCAAGGTGATGCGCTTTTCTTCGAGGTCCACCGCCTCCCATGTCAGCTTAGACGCATCACCGAGTCGGAGTCCGGTGAATGCTGCGATAAGAATCAGGCCACGCCATTCCTCGCTTGGCGCGTGAGCCATGAGGTTTGCCACTTCCACGCCGGTGAAGGGCTTGCGGTCGAGACTGTCGCTTGTGTCGATTGCTTCCAGCGCGGTGAACGGGTTGAAGGAAACGAGCCCCTCGCGGATCGCGGCCCGGTAAATCGCGCCTGCGTCCTTCGTGTAACTAAGGACCGTCTTACCGGTGCGCCCGCCGTCCTGCAGATGGTCCCGCCATTTCCGCGCATCAAGCGCCGTGAGGCTTTCCAGCGGCTTCTTGCGGCGGGTATCACCCAGCCAGTCAAGCAAGGCTTCGGTGTGGCTCTTGTATCGCGCCATCGTCGCCTTGCTGGAGTCCCTCTCTTTCCGGCGAAGCCATTCCGCGCTCCATGATTCAATGGTGAATTCCGTCATTTCCTCTCCGGTCGCCAGAGCGAGCAAGCGGACCATATGCTTGCGGGCGGAGAGCGCGGTGAATCGCTCTTGCTCAAGCTCAGAGACGGCCTCGGCAAGGATCGCCTTTGCCCGCTGCGCTTCGTCGGTGCCCGCCTTCACCACTCCATGCGCGGCCCGCTCCATTTCGGCGGCTACGCCTTTCGCCTTGGCTTTGTTTGTGTGGCCGGTAGATTTCCGCACCTGCCGCAATTTTCCCGTGGCAGTGTCAACCGCGTAGAATTGTGCATACCAAACAGAGGAGTTCTTTTGTTTTCGGAGTGAGGCCATCGCGCTGCGGGTTTCGCTATCCCCTATACTATCCCCTATTTTTGCCAATCTGGCAAGTTTTTACTGTTCTAAAAACCCTGCAAAACACTGTAAATCATTCATTTGCAACACCACAATTTCCTTTCAGCGGTTCGAATCCGCTACGCTCCACCATTCTTCTTTTCAAAGAGT
>JAYWDF010000634.1:0-4727 GCA_043779985.1 Akkermansiaceae bacterium
CTCGGCGGGAAGGTGGTCCGTGCGGTCACCCAGACCGACGCGTTCCAGCGCCTTGAGAGCGAGCGCGGTGGTATCTTTTCCGGAAATGGCACCCGGAACCGCGACGTTTTCCAACGCCGTGAGTTCGGGCAGCAGGTGGTAGTTCTGGAAAACGTAGCCGATCCCCTGGTTGCGAAATCGGGCCTGTTCGCGACGACCCAGCGAGTAAATGTCGGTGCCGTCGATGCGGACGATTCCTTTTTCCGGATGCTCGAGGCCGGCGAGGGTGTAAAGCAAGGTGGTCTTCCCTGCCCCGCTCGGACCACAGAGGAACACCTTTTCACCCCGATGAATCTGAAGGTCGATCCCATGCAGCACTTCGATGGACTTGCGCCCGATCCGGTAGCTGCGGTGGAGGTCTATCGTTTCAATCATCACGTCTCGCATGCCGCAACTTGCGCGATCCCCTCGCAAGGCGCAAGCCCCGGGTGGAAAGCTTACTTTGCCTGAGCGGCGGACTCCATCAGATCCTCAGCGGGCAAGACGACGTTGGACGGCACCGGGCCTTGGTTGTCGCTGTCTCCCTTGGGGCTGAAGCGGTTGATACCAATGCCGAGGAACTTGCCCTCTTTGTTAAACACCGGCATGCCGAGCGACTGTGTCCCGATTTTACCGAAAGTCCTTGGCTTGGTGACCAGCGCGATGACCTCGTTGGTCATCACCACGGATTCGCGATTGAGATCCTTGCCGAGGCGACCGAGCACGATGACGTCATCGAGAACCGCCATCTTCGCGGAGTTTGCGGTGTCCACCGGAGTGAGTTTCACAGCTTGTGGCTTTTCCGGGCGGATGAACGCGAGGTCGAGATCGGTGTCCTTGAAGGCCACCTTCGCCGCGGTTTCCGTGCCGTCGGGCATCAGGATTTTTACCTCCTTGGTGGTGCCCTTGGCGGAAAGTTTCATCGGGCCTTGCGGGCCGTTGACCATCCGGCCGTCGATGGTGGAGGCCACATCGAGCGTGGAAAGCGGCACCACGATCAGCCCGTCCGCACCGATCACGGTGCCGAGCATTTCGAGTTTCCGTTCCTCCTTCTTCGCGGGACTGTCGCCCGCGGTCATTTCGATTTCCACCACGGCGCTGAGGAACAGCACGGAGTCTTTGTTAGCAAGTGATAGAGCGAGCGCTTTTTCCTTGAGTGGTCCCTCCGCAGCCATGGCGAAGGGGGCGGCGAGCAGGGCGGAGAAAATGAGAAGTCGGGATTTCATAGGGTGATGGGAGTTGAGGGTGAGTTACCAAGTCGGTTCGAGCTCGATGTAGCGGCTGGTGATGCCACGGCGGACAAACAGCACAATCGGACTCCGAAGGTTTTTTTCCAGATCGGCAAGGATTGGTTTCAGCGTTTCGATGGAATCCACCGCTTTGCCGTCGATGGAGACCAGGAAATCTCCCGCCGAAAGCCCCCCGAGAGCGGCCCATCCCGCAGGTGCGACGGCGGTGATGAGGACGCCTTTGAAATCGGTCGGGAGTTTTTCGCTCACCCGGTCGGACTGACCGATGTCGCGGGAGTTGAATTCCAGAGGCTCGCAATCGTGCGAGGCGAGTTCGGAGGTTCCTTCCGGGCTGGCATCCAGCGGGACCTTGATCACGAGGTCCTCGCCGCCACGGCGGACGGAAAGCGCGGCCTCGGTGCCGATCCGGTACTGGCGGATGAGCGAGGAGAACACATCGGACTCCTCGGGCCGCGAGGTCGGGATGACCGTGCCATCGAGTTTCAGAAGAAGATCGCCGGTTTTCAGGCCGGCCTTCTCGGCACTGGTTCCAGGATGCACTTGAGTGATCCGCACCCCCTTCGAGCCGGGGACGCCGAGCGCTTCCGCGAGGTCGGAGGAAATCACCTGGGTATCGAGACCGACCCAAGCCTTCTTCACGAGTCCGGGTTTGTCCGCCTCCGGCTCAGGACCGATCTTGACGACCGTTAGATAGTTGCGTCCGTCGTGTTCATACGACACAAGCACGGGCACGGGCTCGGTTTTACCATCGGTGATCGCGTTGCTCACGCGAAGCAGCTCGCCGATGTTAGGAGTGGGCTTGCCCGCCACCGCGAGCAGGAGATCCCCCGGAGAAATCGCCGGTTTCGAGGTCGCTGCCGCGCCGCCGGGACGGATGCTTTGGACCAGCACCGCTTTGTTATCATCGCGCAGGAGCTCCTTGGCATTGAGCTCGGTCAAGTCCCGTGCGGTGATTCCCCATGACAGGAACTCCCTTTCGCGGGGCTCGGCGGGTTCCCGCACCATACTGGTGACTTTCCAGGTCATCGGCTTGCCATCGCGGACTCCTTCTAACGCGATGACCGATCCGACCGCCGACTCTAACAAAATACGGTTAAACACCGGGATGTCCTCTGCCGCACGGGACGCGGCGATGTCGGTGCCGTTGCACTTGGTGACGAGATCCCCCGCTTTGAGCCCCGCCTTTTCCGCCGGTGAGTCGCTGATGACGCCACCGACCAGAATGCCAGCCTTCGCGTTCATGGACTTGAGCAAGGGCTGGGCGTTCAGGCCCACCCAACTGCGTTGCACATGACCGCTGGCGATGAGTTCGTCTGAGACTTTTTTCGCCAGATTGGATGGAATGGCCCCACCGAGACTGCCGATGCCCACCTCATTCACTCCAATGATCTCACCTTGCAGGTTCACCAAGGGGCCGCCGGAATTTCCGGGAAAAATCACCGCATCGTGACCGATCCAGCGGACCAGCTCGCCCACCGGCTCACCATCGAGCCGCATCGAACCGCCGGGGGCGATCATTTCCGTGTTCGCCACGATGCCTTGCGTGACCGACTGGGAAAGCCCGGCCGGACTGCCCATGGCGAGCACGGTATCACCGACTTCCAGCGCGGAGCTGTCGCCGAATTTCGCCACCGGCAGCGCTGCCTGCGGGTCGCGGAGATCTTTCTTGTCGATCTTGAGCACCGCGAGATCCGCCAGCGGATCGGTGCCGACGAGCGTGGCCCGCAGCTCCTGGCGATCCGCGAGGCGCACGGTGATCCGGGTCGCCCGGCCGGCCACGTGATGGTTGGTTAAAATGTAGCCATCCGGTGAAATAATCGTGCCGGAGCCGCTCGCCCGGCCTTTTTGCATCCGCCCGCCGCCCCCCTCTTCCGCGACGACATGAATTCGGACGAGTGCCGGATACACCGCCTGCACCGCGGCTTCGATTTGTGGGTCCGCTTTGGCGAAGACCTCGGACTGACTGAGTGGAACCGCCAATAACGTGGCGAGTGCGAGCTTGGAAAAGGAAAGCATGACAGAGAAATTGCTAGCAAGAGTCGGCAGGGTAACGAAGCCCGGAAACCGTCTTGTCTGAGATTTTTTGCATTTGCCGGGAATCCGCTGGCAGGTCAGCCTTGCGTTTGGCCGATGGAAGCAAACTCCGATCAATTTATCCGCTATCTCGCCACCGAGCGCGGCCTGTCCGAAGCTTACCAGCTGTCCGTCCGGCAGTCGCTGGATGCCTTGGCGGGATGGGTAAAAACGCGCAGCACCTCCCTGCGCGATCTCGGCACCGATGAACTCGCCGCGTTTCTCAGCCAACGGAAAAGCGACGGGCTCAACGCCGCCTCGCTGCGGATCACGACCGTCCACCTGAAGACTTTTTTCCGCTGGCTGGTGTTGAAAGGGAAACTCGAAATGGATCCCGCGGAACCGCTGCTCGCACCGCGCCCGGATCAATCACTGCCGGAAACCCTGCATGCCACCGAGCTGGTGAAATTGCTGGAATCCATCGACCCGTCATTACCGTTAGGTCGCCGGGACCTGGCGATTCTCGAGTTGTTTTATTCCTCCGGCCTGCGGTTGTCCGAACTCTGCAAGGCGCGGCTGGAAATGATGGACTTCGACGAGGGATTCCTCCGCATCACCGGCAAAGGCTGCAAAACCCGGATCGTCCGGGTGGGCCACAAGGCGCGCGAGGCGATAGACCACTACCTTGCCAACGAGCGGCCGGGCCTGGTCACGAAGAAGACCTCCTCGCATCTATTCATCAGCATCCGGGGCGGCCCGCTGTCGCCCGACCGCGTGCGGCAGATCGTCAAGGAGCGGGCGAAACTCGCGGGCATCGACCAAAACGTCTACCCCCACCTGCTGCGTCACTCGTTCGCGACCCATCTGCTGGAAGGCGGCGCCGACCTGCGGGTGATCCAGGAGCTGCTAGGCCACGCGGACATTTCTACGACGCAGATCTACACCCACGTGGACCGCCAGCGACTGAAAGCGGTCCACAAGCAGTTCCACCCGCGCGGGTGAGACGGGACGAAGCGTGGCGACGGAGGTCGCTTGTGCACTCAGAACTGTTATGCCGCTCCACGGTGACCACATCATGCGCGAATTTCTTCAGAAAGTCGCCGTTCCAAAGTAACAGAATCGACACAATTGAAATTAATTTCCATTAAATCGAGTCCCAAAACCGGCCATAAGACAAATGAAATCCTTTTGGAATATGGATTTGCCTGGAATGACGTCCCAACAGTTCCGATTTGGTACATTGACAGATTTTTCGTATTCGGTCCATGTTCCTGAACTTGAAGAAAACCCAACTGGTGGGAATGGACGTCCGGGTTCGAATGCTAATCTCTCCAATATCACAAAAAATGAACACTGCCGTCCCACAGGCTGGACATGACGAGTCCTGGGCCTTGAATCTGCAAGGTCTTTAGCGGGGTTTGCCGGAATGCCGATTGCGAGATTTTT
>JAYWDF010000635.1:0-1507 GCA_043779985.1 Akkermansiaceae bacterium
AGCATGTGTTCCATTTCTCCATCCACCGACACCCACTCTTGGCCGGCGGCGGCGTTGACCCGCGAGACGATCGAATCCGGGCGATAGCGGGAAAATTTCGCCTCGAAGTTGCCGATCCATGCCAGCGCGTCGGCCGCGTAGATGAGGGCTTTTTTCTCATCACGCTGGCGGAACTTGATCGAGCACGACGTGCCCAGCGCACTGAACTGCAAGTTGCGGACGCCATGGGCGTCTCCTTGCAGGGGTGAGGCTGGAAGTGTCGTGGGCGATGTCATCTCAGCGGTGTCGATTTCTTAAAATTGGGCACCAAGGCCGATCGTCAAAATGTCGGCACTCGCATAGGAAGACTCGGGCGAGCGATCGGATGCGCTGCCGCTGCCGCTCATCACATAGCGTTCGTAGGCGGCGGTGGCGGTGAGGGTGTCGTTGAATTGGTAGCGCAGGCGCAGTCCCCCGCTTAAGGCGCTGAACGAGGAGAGTCGGTAGTCGGCGGAGTAGTGCGGGCCCTTGCCGCTAGGGTCGTTAGACGGCGTGACGATCGGCAGGTCATTGAGCGTATTGACGAAGAAGTCGGCGGCATTTTGATTGTAATACCGCACGAACGGGACCACTTGGAGGTGATCGCCGACGGACTGCCGCCACTCGACTTGCAGGGTCTGCGAGAAGATGCCGTAGTCGTCATGGGAAAACCTGAGGACGGTATCAAGCACGCCATTCACGGGTTCGAAGTTATGCCTTCCTTCAAGCTGGAGGACCTGGCGGAAACGGCTGTCAGGACGATTTTCCCGATAAATATTCACCACCGGGATCTCAATGGTCTCGCCGCCGCCGATGTCGACCAAGATGGTTTCGTTCCGCTGCACGACCTTGTAGGGATCGTTGAGGTAGCCTTGGCTGTAGCCCAGTGTGAGATTGGCGGAAACGATCGTGTCTTTATCGATGATCTGGCTGACGCCGGTGAACCAGTCGTAGCCATGCTTCGCGCGCTCGCCGAGGGCGGGCACCGTGACGGTGTCGTCGAGGTAATTGAATCCGTAAGAGAGCGTGGTGTTTTTCTGGTTCAGTGCGACGCTGTCACTCAAGGCGACCCCATAGGAAAGATAGTCGTCTTCCTTGCTGCGGGAGACTTCCAGCTCCACCCGATGGTCGCCGAACTGTCGTGAAAGCGCGCCAAGAATCCCGGTGCGCACGTCTTCGACTTCGGAAAGATACGGCTGCGCACTCCCGGGTAAAACTCCGGTCGGTGAGGAACCGCTGATGGCATCGTTGAGCCATTGAAAGCGGAAGGACGTCGCGTCATTGAGTTCCACCTCGCCGCGGATGTAGTGCGACTCGACGCGGATCCGATCGTCATCCTCCTGATAGAGCTGGTAGCTGTAATCATAATGCTGGGGCAAAACTTCGGCTTGAGTCTGCAGACTTGGGCAGAGAAGCGAAGCGAGGACGAGAGGTTGGCGCGGGCTCATGGGCAATCAGGATTTCAGGCGAGAGAGACCATGGATCTCAG
>JAYWDF010000636.1:0-1505 GCA_043779985.1 Akkermansiaceae bacterium
CAGAGTCGTCCTGTCCGATGTCATCGAAACCGCCCTCCAAGCCGTCCGCCCCGCCCTGGCGGAGCGCCGCCACGAGTTGATTTGTGAATTTCCGCCGCAGCCCGTCGAGATCGAAGCTGACCCCTATCGGCTCAACCTGATGCTCACCAACCTCTTGGCCAATGCCGCGAAATACACTCCTTACCAGGGGAAAATCCACCTAACAACCTGCCTGGTCGACGAAGCCCATGTGGAAATCCGGGTGAAGGACAACGGGATCGGCATCCCCCGCGTCCTGCAGAGCTCGATTTTCGAGCTCTTCGACCAAGGTGCGAGCGGCTCGGCGGATGGCCTGGGCATCGGGCTGACTCTTGTCAAAACCCTCGCGGAACTTCACGGCGGAACGGTCTCGGTCTTCAGTGAAGGAGAAGGCTGCGGCAGCGAGTTCACCTTGCGCTTGCTTGTGCCGCCTCGCAGCGAGGTCTCCCCACCGCCGTCACGGGACATCAACCGCTCTCCCGCCGCGTCGAGTTCGAAGCGTATTCTGGTGGCGGACGACAGCAAGAATGCCGCGGACATCCTCGCCATGTTTTTACGGATCGAAGGTTACGAGGTCGCCGTCGCCTACGACGGCCGGGAAGCGGTCGAGATCGCGGAAAACTTCGTCCCCACGCTCGCCTTTCTCGACTTGGGAATGCCAAAGCTTGATGGGCTGGAAGCCGCCCGCGAGATCCGCAGGCTTTTCCCGAAGATTATTCTCACCGCCCTGAGTGGATGGGGATCGCCCGACGACCGCCGCCGCACGACCGCCGCGGGATTCGACCTGCATCTCGTCAAACCCACGAAACCCGACGATATCCGGAAGGCCCTCGACCTGCTCACCTCCGCTACCGCCGGCCCCGTCTGATAGATCGACACCGGCCAAGCCTCCATAATTCTCAAACCCGGCACTCCCCCTTTGGCGAGCCGCGGGCATTTGCTCGGATTCTCCCGTCCCTTGATCGCGGCATCGAAGCAGCCCCTACCGATGTGGGTGACGGGAAAAGCTGAAACCCGCGAACACGGTGAAACGCCTTGTCCCCCGGCGGCCGGCCAGCTAGATTACAGGCAATGACGAAAAACCGCCGCATCGTTTCCGCCGGGATCACCCACGCCGCGGCTTTGTTGATCGGCTGGGGCGGGTGGACGGCGTTCCGGCATTTCTCGGCGGAGGACATGAACTCCGCCACGGCCACTCGCAACGCTCGCGAGCCGCGGGGCTCCCCAACAAAAAGCGTGGATGAAATCCTCAGCGCGTTCGCCGCAAAGGCGAAGGAATCGCCGGAAAGCCAGGCGACCGACTGGCCGCGCATGGATGACCGCTTGCGGGACGAGTTTGCCCAAGCCTCCGTCACCATCTCCATTTCCGGCGATTTCGAAGCCGTCCTGGCGGCCGAAATGGCCAAAATGAAGGAGGGGGAAACGCCCTCGATGAAAATGGGGGCCATCATGTATGCGTGGGCGCTGGCTGATCCCTTGGCTCTAAT
>JAYWDF010000637.1:0-1503 GCA_043779985.1 Akkermansiaceae bacterium
GGCCGCGTGAACCTGGGCGTGCTGGACCCGATCACCTTCAAACAGCTCTCCAGCCGGAAAAGTGAGTGGAACGAGGCCGGGAAGCTGCGGGTGGAAAGCAAGGACAAGATGCGCGCGGAGGGCCGTCACTCGCCCGACCGTGGGGACGCGCTGCTCGGCTGCATCGCCTGTGGATCGCGGATCACCGGCGCGGTGAGAGCGCAAGACGTGGTCCCCACGGCAGCGGCTGCAAATGGATTCGGAACCGGTCATGTCACGGGCTTCTGATGGGGACCACTGCCGCGAATACCATTTTGTTGGCGTCAACAACATGGTCTCGGGCATGACAGCGAAGTCCTCAACCGCCCGGCTGATCCTTTACGTGCTGATCGCAATGATCACCACCGCGTCAGCCGGTGTGCTGACGGTGGATTTCCACGATCAGAAGCAGGTTGCGGTGTTCGCTCTGGCCATCCTCGCCGCCGGTCTCAACACGGCGCGCAGCTACATCGACACCTCAGAATCCCAAGTTCCAAAACCATGAAAACGGCACTCGTTATATCCTCATTTATCACCCTTTTTCTAACCGGATGCGTCTCGACTGATACGACGGTCACGTCGCCGGATGGGACCGTGGTACACACCATCGTCAAGGGAGTGGATTCCGCTTCGGTTGCTGCCGCTGCTGTGGTTGCCGGTGCTCTCAGCCCGCTCGTCATCGCTGAAAAATAGAATTTCAAACCGCAGGATAGAGCAGCCTGGTAGCTCGCTAGACTCATAATCTGGAGGCCGTCGGTTCAAATCCAACTCCTGCAACCCATTTCCTCAATTGCCCCATGATCCTGTTTATCTTCGCCGTTTTGATTTTCGGTTCACTCGCCCTGATGGGTGTGGTGATCCGGGATATTGGCAAAGACATCAGCGGGATGGATGAATCCTCAAAAACCACGGAAGAGCGGAAGAATGAAAAGCTTCGCAAGGAAATCGAGCGATGGAGGGAAGACCGGTGAAGATTGACGCAGATCATTGGCTCGACACAGCCAAGCGCCGCCTGATCCCGGGCGGCGCCACGATGGCGATCCGGCGCTTTCTGGTCATCCACTTCACGGCTGGTGCATCTGCCGGATCGTCGATCGATTGGTGGAATCAACTGCATAATGGGGTTTGCGCTCACTTCATCATCGAGCGGGACGGAACAATTTACCAGTGCCGGCCATGCAACCGCACCGCCGGTCATGCGGGCGCGTCTCAGTGGAAAGACCCGAAGAGCGGAATCACTTATCACGGCCTCAACTCATGCGCGATCGGCATCGAGCTCGCCAACGGCGGCGATAGCTACCCGGCCAAATTCTCTTCCCTTGAACCCACCCAAGCCGCCCATAAGAACGGGGGGCCTGTTATGGAGTGGGAAACCTACCCGGCCGCGCAGCTCGCCGCGTGTGAGATGCTCTCCAAGGTCCTTTCCGACCGCTACCACCTCGACGATGTGGTCGGACACGACGACATCGCTCCCAATCGCAAAAA
>JAYWDF010000638.1:0-4714 GCA_043779985.1 Akkermansiaceae bacterium
GCAAGACCCTCTACAAAGGTGGCTAAGGCCGCCCTCACCCAGCCGTCGGTTCTGACCCGGGTGAATTTAACCGCTCTGATTTCCCACTTTCCCGCATGAAAACTCTCGATCCTGAAACTCTCCGCTCTGTTGTCGAATCCGTGATCTCGCGTCTCGCGACGACCGGGGGGGCACCCGCACCCGCGCCCGCACCGGTTAGCACCGCCAAGTCCTCTTCCTGTGGCTGTGGTTGCAGCGGTGAGTCCGGCCAGCGCGGAGTTTTTACCTGCGTGGACAAAGCGGCGAACGCCGCCACGGATGCCCATCTCCGCTTGAAGAAACTCGGAGTGGCGGGCCGCGCCAAGGTCATTGAAATCGTCAAGGGCCTCGCCGTCGCGAATGCCGAGCCGTGGGGCCGCTTCGAAATGGAGGAGACCAAAATCGGTCGGCTCGATCATAAGATCGGCAAGCTTCTCATCACCAAGAATGTCCCCGGCACCGAGTGGCTCCAGCCTTACGCCATGAGCGGCGACGGCGGCATCACCCTCGAAGAATACGCCCCCTTTGGCGTGATCGGTGCGATTCTACCCGTTACCCACTCGGTCCCGACACTCACCGGCAACGTCATCAACATGGTAGCTGCCGGAAACTCCGTGGTTTTCAATCCCCATCCCGGCGGTGCCCGCAGTGCCGCGATGGCCGTGCGCGCTTACAACGATGCGATCTTCCGCGAAATCGGCATCGATAACATCATCACCACCATCGAGTCACCGAGCCTGGAATCCTTCGACCTGCTCTGCAAGAATCCACTCATCAACCTGCTCGCCATCACCGGTGGCCCGGCAGTGGTCAATGCCGCGATGAAGTCCGGCAAACGCGCGATCTGCGCCGGCCCGGGAAATCCTGTCGTCGTGGTCGATGCCACGGCAGACCTCGCCCGCGCCGCTCGCAATGTGATCGAAGGCGGCGCCTTTGATAACAACCTGCTCTGCATCGGTGAGAAAGTTGTCTTCGTCGTCGGTTCTGTTTTCAACCGCTTCTGCGAGGAGCTCGTCAAGGCCGGTGCGGCCCGCCTCAACCCGCAGGAACTCGCCCGACTCACCGCGGCGGCATTCACCTTCAAGCCGGGCGAAGGCGGCGGATGCTCCCATGCCTCCGTGAACCGCGCCCTCGTCGGCGCCGATCCGAGTGTCTTGGCCCAGCATGCCGGAGCCACCATCCCGGCCGGCACCCAGCTCCTATTCGCCGAGACGGATGCGGACCACGCCTTCGTCCAGGAAGAACAAATGATGCCGATGATGCCGATCGTCTCGGTTCCCGATTTCGAAACCGGCGTCCGCGAGGCCAAGCGCGCCGAGCATAACTATCGCCACTCCGCCATCATTCACACCAAGGATGTCGATCACATGACTTACATGGCCAAGGAAATGGACACGACGATCTTCGTCAAAAACGGTCCATCGGTCGCGGGCCTCGGCCTCGGTGGCGAAGGCTATCTTTCCTACTCCATCGCCACCACGACAGGCGAGGGGATCACCACTCCCAAGACCTTCACACGCGTCCGCCGCTGCGTGCTCGTGGAAAACCTCCGCATCATCTGATTTCAGTTTTCAGCTTTTCAGTATTTTAGCTTCTACCCAAATGTTTCTCGCCCAAGTCGTCGGCCACGCGGTCAGCAGTTATTCTCATCCCTCGCTCAAGGGACAGAAGATGATGCTGTGCCAGGCTCTCGATCCTGAGCTGGGACTCATCGGTGCGCCGATGGTTGCCATCGACCTCTTCGGAGCCGGCCTTCATTCGAAGGTGATTGTATCCACCGACGGTCTGGGTGCCCGCCACATCGTCCATGACGATAAATCACCCATCCGCAACTTCATCCAAGGCGTTGTTGATTAGATTTCCGATTCCCGTTCCTCAAAAATGCGCGTAGCCCAAGTCATCGGTCGAGTGACCCTCAGTATCCAAGATCCCTCCTTCAAAGGCGGTCGTTGGCTCATGGTCAATCCTCTGGATGCCGGCCAATTCAACGATGCCTGTCACAAGGCCCCGGCTCTCACCACCCAGTCTTCCCTCGTCGTCTATGACAACATGGGTGCCGGGGACGGAGACATCGTCGGCATCGTCGAGGGTGCCGAGGCCACCGCGCCGTTTGATTTCCCCATTCCCATCGATGCCATCACCGTCGCCATTTTCGACTCACTCTCCTATCAACCGCCTCTTTCCGATTCCTAACCGCTGAACCACATGAGCAATAAAGTCTTCACCGCCGCTGATATCGAAGCCCACTTGAAATCCGGGAAAACCGCCGCAGATCTTCCGAAAGGCTCGATTCTCACGCCTTCCGCCAAGGACGTTCTTCGCGATGGCATCGGCCCGGTTCGCGCCGGCGGCCATTCCACCGGCAGCCCGGCTTCCCAATCCATCCCGGCCGCGCCAGCCGCCTACGCCGAGCCGATCCTTCCTAACTACGAGTTCCAGTGGACTCCCGGCAAAGACCCGAAGACCCCTGGGGAAATCCATGCCTTCTTCCACTCCCCGGCCATCGTCGAGCTCAAGCAGCGCATGGTCGACATCGGCAAGCGCATGTGGGCCCGTGAATACACCGACGGCAATGGCGGCAATCTCACCATCCGTGTCGGCGACAATCTTGTGCTCTGCACCCCGACTCTCGTGTCCAAGGGCTTCATGACGCTCGAGCAAATGTGCCTCGTGGACATGGAAGGCGTGCAACTCGCCGGAAAATACAAGCGCACTTCCGAGTGCATGACCCACCTTGCGATCATGAAGCGCCAGCCCAAGGCCAAGGCCTGCTGCCACGCTCACCCGCCTCACGGCACCGCCTTCGCGGTCGCCGGCGTGCAGCCGCCGACTTGCATGATTCCCGAGGCCGAAGTCTTCCTCGGCCAGATCGGTCTCTCCAAGTATGAGACTCCCGGCACTCCGGCCAACGCCATCGCAGTCGGCGATGCCGCCGTCGATCACATGGCCGTCCTGATGGTGAACCACGGTGTCATCACTTGGGGCAAGGATATCGAGGACGCCTATTGGAAAATGGAAAACGTCGAGTCCTATTGCAAAACCATCTGGGTCGCTTCCCAGCTCAATGGTGGCAAACTTCTCACTATCACCGGTGGCCAGGCCCAGGAGCTCATCGCCCTGCGCAAGGTGCTTGGCATGGAAGACAAGCGGGCTAACTGGAAGGAATGCCAGCTCTGCGACAACGCGGAATTCAGCCCCGGCACCGTCTGCCAGATTCCTGACAAGGCCGCCCCGTCCAGCAGCGCCAAGCTCGACCCGGAAGCCGAAAAACTCGTCCAAATGCTCACCGAGCAAATTCTGGCTGCCGTCAAGTGATACAACTTTTAACTTCTAACCTTCCATCCGTGAAAACTCCCATTACTGTTTCCATCACCGGCGCGGCTGGCCAGATCGGTTACGCGCTCCTTTTCCGTATTGCATCCGGTTTCGTCTTCGGCCCGGATCAGCCGGTCAACCTTCGTTTGATCGAGATCGAGCCCGGCATGGCCGCCTTGCAAGGGGTGATGATGGAGCTCGATGACTGCGCCTTCCCGCTGCTCAACGAGGTCATCGGCACCTCGGACCTCAACGAAGGGTTCAAAGGAACTAACTGGGCACTGCTCGTCGGCTCGGTGCCGCGCAAAGCCGGAATGGAACGTGCCGATCTCCTCGGCATCAACGGCAAGATTTTCACCGGCCAAGGCAAAGCCATCGCCCGCAACGCCGCCAAAGATGTCCGGGTGCTGGTGGTGGGAAATCCGTGCAACACCAACGCCCTCATCGCCATGAACAATGCCGAGGGTGTCCCCAAGGACCGCTTCTTCGCGATGACCCGGCTCGATGAAAACCGGGCCAAAAGCCAGCTCGCCCAGAAGGCCAGCGTCCATCAATCCAAGGTCACCAACCTCTGCATCTGGGGCAACCACTCCGCCACCCAGTATCCGGATTTCACCAACGCCAAGATCAACGGCCGCCCGGTCACCGATGTGATTTCCCATGTCGCCTGGCTCAAGGGCGACTTCATCAGCACCGTCCAACAACGCGGAGCCGCCATCATCAAGGCCCGTGGCGCTTCTTCCGCCGCCTCCGCCGCGAACGCGGCGATGGACACCGTGAAAAGTCTCATCACTCCGACTCCGGCCGGGGACTGGCATTCGGTCGCCGTTTGCTCGGATGGATCCTATGGCATCGAAAAAGGCCTGATGGCTTCAATGCCGATCCGGACCCTTGAAAACGGCAAATGGGAGGTTGTCCAAGGCCTCCCGGTCGACGCTTTCAGTCAGGAAAAAATTGATTTCACCATTAACGAGCTCAAGGAAGAACGGGATGCGGTGAAGCACCTTCTTCCCGGTTAATCCACTGCGGATCGTTTTTCGTCAAACGCCTGTCGCTCTCCAGCGGCAGGCGTTTTTTATGGGCTGAATTCCTAACGACTACGTGAGGAGTTCCGCTTGTCACCATTCGCACAGACTCTCCAAGTAGGCGGCGGAGCCGTCGCGGAGCCAGCCGTCGAGTTGGGAGGGATCCTTGAGCTGCTGGCCGCGGAGGCGGGGAACTGCGATGTATTTGGTCTCAAGCGAGGGAAGCTTGCTCATGTCCACCCAGAGTTTTTCGAACTGACAGACGGGAAAGATGTCTTCCTGGCCGTGGCCCCAGCGCTTTTTCACCTCCTTGAGGGTGATGTAGGTGGGCATCCGTGCGGCAAGGGTGCGGATGG
>JAYWDF010000639.1:0-1503 GCA_043779985.1 Akkermansiaceae bacterium
ATCATTACGGTCGTTCCACTGCCGGACGATCCCGCGATGGAACGAGCACGGCTGCGGAACATCGCGCTCCAAAAGGTCGTTGGCAGCCGCAAAATCCCCCAGTTGGCGCCGCATCTCCGCGATGAGTATCCGCTCATCCGGATCGTCTGGATCGATGCAAGAAATCAGTTCAAGCACCTTTTCCCGGAAATCCGCGGGTCTGTTCGCATTCGGTTCGCCGCGTCTGCAAGGATCGTTGGCAGCCCACCAAAACCGCAACAGGAGGTAGGATTTCTTTTTAGGGGTGTCACCCCATCCGCCATTCAAGGCTCGCCGGTAATCGTCCAGACCCGGATCCCTCGCAAAAGGAATTCTGGCGTATTTCCGCTTCGGATAGCCTGGGCCCTCCCAGCCAACTTCCCTGCATTGATCGATCCAGAATATCTCCCCGGTTCCAGGATGAACCCGCAACAACGGATTGTCGGGCCAGTCCGGGGCCTCTTGTTTGCCATCGGTCCAATGCCGGGCACCGCAGGTGTTTCCCGAGGCGGTCGTGGCGATTTTGACAGGTTTGCCGAAAAGGCGGATTTTGAGAATGCGATTCACACCGGGGGTCATGGCCTTTTGATGGATGCTGGTGATGGGTGATGTTCGAATCTCTCGCTCTGCAGGCGGCTGCGTTTGGAAACATCAGCTAGCAGGATCCACTCGTCCTCGTCCCGATGGAAATAAAAGAGGAGGCCGATGCGCCGGGGTTTCATGACGTGAGTAGGGATGCATTTCAGCCCAATCGGAAGATTTGGCCAAGGGCATTCGTTAGGCCTTCGAGCGGCCGAGTGAGTTCGGGGGCGACGAACCGCAGGATGCGCCAGAGGATGACCACGGGAATGGTCACGATGCGGATGACGAGCTTGACCATCCACCAGGCGATGAGAAGCGGGCTGAAGAGGATTTTGAAAAATGTTTTCATGATAGAGAGCGATCGGAATGTTAGGAGACGGGGCCGCCGTTCACAGACGGAGGGAAGGGCCCGATGCGCGGCTTCAGCTCCACTTCCGCTTGCCCGTGATCAGCTCGTAGAGTTCCTTGAAGAACAGTCCGATCATCCAGATGATGGTTTTGAGTTTGATGCGCATGATGGTTTGCGGTGGAAATGAGTGATTGGGGGATTTCCTTGTAGCGACGCTCTGAGCGCAGGTGTTCATCAGACGTGTCATGAGACGATGGCCACCGGCGCTCACAGAGACGCCGCTACAAGTAAGGGGCGGATCAGAAGATCCGAATGGTCGAACCGTTGTTGATGTTCACCACGCGGATCTTGCCGTTGGTTTGGGTGAGGTGAAGTTCCTCTCCTTGAACCACGGCGTGGGTGTAGGTGCCGCTGATAGTTCGGGCCGTGGAGCCGTTTGCGGTTTTGACGATTCTAACTAGTAGTCTGTAAGTCTCAGATTGTTGGATAGAGTGACTTAAGTTTGCCTCTGGCTTTTTCATTGGTGAATTGCCAATTGATAGCTTTCGAGTGTT
>JAYWDF010000640.1:0-4707 GCA_043779985.1 Akkermansiaceae bacterium
GTTTTCCTCGCCGAGGGTTTCGAAATCGACGGTGACGCAGAACGGCGTGCCGACTTCGTCCTGGCGGCGATAGCGGCGGCCGAGAGCACCGCCGTCGTCGTAGAAGACGTTCATCCACGGTTGGAGGGTCTTCTGGATCTCCTTGCAGAGGCGGACTTGTTCTTCGTTCTTCTTCAACAGCGGGAAAATGCCGACCTTGATCGGTGCCATCCGCGGGACGAAGCGCAGCACCGTGCGGACGTCTTCCTTGCCCTTGTCATCGGTGAGCGTTTCCTCGTCGAAGGCTTCGCAAATGAGTGCGAGCACCGTGCGGTCGCAGCCAGCGGACGGCTCGACGACGTGCGGGAGAAATTTCTCCTTCGTCTCCTCGTCGAAATAAACCAGCGATTTGCCCGCACCCTTTTCGTGAACACCGAGATCGTAGTCGGTCCGATAGGCCACGCCTTCAAGCTCCTGAATACCGAACGGAAATTCGTATTCGATGTCGTAGGTTTTCTGCGAGTAGAACGCGCGCTCGCCGTCCGGGATGTCGAGGATGTGAAGCTTCTCGCGCGGAATGCCGATTTCTCCGTAGAACTTAAGGCGCTCGGCCAGCCACTCGTCGGTGAGGCGTAAGCCGTCGTTAGGGTGGCAGAAATACTCGATCTCCATTTGCTCGAACTCACGCGAGCGGAAGGTGAAATTGCGCGGGTTGATCTCGTTGCGGAACGACTTGCCGCACTGCGCGATGCCGAAGGGCAGCTTCACGCGGTTCGAATCCAACACGTTTTTGTATTGGCAGAAAATCGATTGCGCCGTCTCTGGGCGGAGGTAGGCGATCTGATCGCCGGTCGCGCCGAAGTTGGTCTGCAGCATCAGGTTGAACTGACGCGGTTCGGTGAGCAGCGAGCCGTTATCCGGATTGAAACTCGTCGTCCCGGTGACTTCCTCGCGGCGGTCTTCTGTCAGCTCCAGTTCCTTCGGGGAAATTTTTTTATCCGGCATCAGTTCCGCGTAGAATTTGCGCGCAGTCTTATGCGACTCGATCGGGTCCTTGCCTGTCTCCACCAACACCGCGAACGGGCGCTCGATGCTCCAGCCGGTCGCCGGATGTTTGGCACCCGTGAAATAGACCGCCGTGCCGTCCTGTTCGGGGATCTGGTCCGCGCGCAGACGGGCTTTGGAAAGCAAGCAATCACACATCGGATCCGAAAATCCCCCGACGTGTCCCGAGGAAACCAGCACCTGTTCCATCGTCAAAATCGCACCGTCCATGCCGAGCACGTCATCGCGCTCCTGCACGGTTTTCCGCCACCAATAGTCCTTCAAATTCCGCTTCAGCTCGGCACCGAGCGGGCCGTAGTCCCAGCAACCGTTGAGGCCGCCGTAAATTTCACCCGCTTGGAAAATGAAGCCGCGGCGTTTGCACAGCGATACGATTTTTTCCATGCGGGCGGGATCGGTGACGTCTTTGTTGGCCATAAATTGAAAGGTTGGGGCGCGAAGCGAAGCAGGCGCGGGCGCAGGCGGCAAGGCGGGATTCTCGGCCCTTCCGCGCCCGTCACTCCATTGACACCGCTTGGGAACTCATCCGGTCCATGCCCTCCCAGCCACCGGTGGGATCGAGCTCCTGTTTGCCCTGCCTGCCTTGCACGCCCAGCCAGCGGTGACCATGCCACTTGGCGAACCAGCGGGTGATCTGCTCCTCGGTGGGCGCGGGCTCCGGCAGGGAATCGAACAACTCACCGAACCGGATTCCCTGCTTCAACCGGACGAGCAAGGGCACTTCCGCCGCTTCGATCCGCTCCTGCCGGCTCCGTCCCGAGGGCTCCCGCCACACGGCGACATCGACCCGCTGCGGCTCCAGCGAAGACGCCGGGTAGAAATCCGGCCATTTCCAGCAAAGATCCGCCGGGGCGGGCAGGTGCAGCAATTGGACGTGCTCCTGCAATTCAATCACCGCGTTCGCGAGATCGTCGGCTTCCGGCAGCGCGCCCTGGGCGGACTCGAAGCATTCCATGAACGCATACTCGATCCTCGCAATACTGCTGAACCAGGGCCGCCAGGTCTCGTCGAGCAGTGTGGAAATCTCGATAAAATCCGCGAACGCCTCGCCCAGATGCCGGAGCGTGAAGCTGTGCGACGGTCGCTCCAACAGATACGCTTCGATCAATTCCCAAAAAACCTCGTCACCCGCCATCCGCCGCAGGACGGGGAAGTCCTCGGCGAGCGAATCGAGGATGCGGAACCAATACTGTCGGTGATAGAGTTCCAGCCGCTCGGCGGATGTGAGCGATGGTCCCGGCTTGATGATCTCGTCGGCGATCCGGAAAAACTCTGGCGAGTGACCCTTGTCGGAGGGTGACAACTCGGTGGAAATCCTGCTGGAGCCGCGCAAGGGGAGCAGCAGTGCCCGGAAGAACTCGCGTTGCAGTTCATCAAGATTCGACATCGGCTTCTCCTTTCCCGTTGAGCAACCAATCCCGCCAGTTTTCGGACTTCTTCGCCTCGCTCCAGACTTCCTCGAAGGAGGGAATGCTGGCGTCCCATTCGAGCAGGGTCGCCGTCGGACCGCAGCGCTCGATGGCGCGGGCATAGAGATTCCAAACCGGATCGATGACCGGGTGGTCGTGGGTGTCGATGATGAAGCGCTGATAGCGCGAATGCCCGGCGATGTGAATCTGTGCCACTCGGTCGGGCGGGATGAAATTGACGTAGTCCATTGGATCGAAGCCATGGTTCACCGAGGAGACGTAAATGTTGTTTACGTCCAACAGGATGCCCACGTCCGCCGTCTCGACGATTTCCGATAGGAATTCCCACTCGGTCATCTCGTCGTCGTTGAACTCCGCGTAGCTGCTGACGTTTTCCATCGCGAGCGGTATCTCCAGGAAGTCCTGCGTGATCCTGAGATTCTCCGCGGTCTTCTTCGCGGCTTCAAAGGTGTAGGGCAGCGGCAGCAGGTCGTGGCTCATACTGCCGTCCACACTGCCCCAGCAGAGATGGTCGGAAATCCACGGCGTCTTGGTGCGCTTGATGAGTTCCTTGAGGCGGCGGAGGTGGTTCATGTCCGGTCCGCCGGCGCTGCCCGGATAGAGTCCCACGCCGTGTTGGACGACTTGGTATTGGTCCAGGATGGTATCAAGCACGGCGAGCGGTCGGCCGCCACGGACCATGTAGTTTTCAGAAATGATTTCAAACCAGTCCACCGCCGGTTTCTCGCTGAGGATGTGGTCGTAGTGCGGCACTCGCAGGCCGATGCCTGTGCCGAGTGTCCTGCCGCCGGTGAATCTAGGATGGGCCATTTTTTAGCGGTTTGGATCCTTGAAAATGCTTTCCAGCTTCGCACGAGTGGAGGATAGGAACTCGGGGTTCGGCTTCTGCGGTTCCTGTCCAGCGAACGAAACTCTAATAAGTTCGGTCAGTGAGCGCATTTGCTTCTCGAATTTCCGGCACACGGGGCAGATGAAGTAGTGAAAGTAATAACGGATCTTCTCTCCGAGGGTCAGCGGGCGGTCCATGGATTGGAGTGTAAGGTCCGCGATATGGCTGCACGACAGGTGGAGCTTGTGCATGCCGGGTCCGAGCAGCTTGTGGCTGCGACGGTAGGATCGCGGCGGTGGTGGAAGTGCTGATTTCATCGGTTCAGAGATTCCTGAAGGCAAAGTCTTAGCGCCTGGCGGGCGCGGGTGAGCATCACCGCAGCGCTGCCTTCCGTCACGCCGGCGAGCTTGGCGGCGTCGGCTACCGGCATCTCGTCCACTTCGCGCGCGGCGAAAAGCAAATGCAGGCGGGCCGGGAGTTTCTCCATGCAGAACACGATCCATTTCCGCAGATCCGAGTTCTGCGCCGCTTTCGCGGGGGACTGCATGAGCGATTGCATGCCGTGGTTAGGGTCGATGTTCCAGTCGCCGGTGGCGTTGAAAAGCTCATCCGTGGAGTGCTGCCCGCTGCCGTTGTTTTCCTCGATGGAAACCACCGGCCTGCGCGATGAGGCGCGGTGGTGATCGAGGATCTTGTGGCGGAGGATGCCGGTGAGCCAGGTAAGCAGAGACGAGCCACCCTGATAGTTGTCCCAGGATTTCCACGCGACGACCAACGAGTCCTGCACCAGGTCTTCCGCGAGGTGGTGATCCCTCAGCCGCGCGTAGGCGAAGCCGTAAAGTGCGGGGGCGTGTTCCATGAGCGAGTCAATGACGGTATCGCCGGGTTTCGAATTCACGCTGGGATTCTGTGGCTGCCGGAGAGCTTGTCAAACCATGGCTTGAGCAGGCGATCCAGGGATATTTCACCCGCGCCGAACGCCGTTGTCAACAATGCGGCCATCAGAAATGGAAACGGTGCTTGGTCCGTGAAATCCGATAGCGATAGGAAGGCTACGTCGCGGTGAGCTGTCAGATAAGCGACGACCATGGTGAAGACGAGAGGGATAGAAATGAAGCGTGTGCCTAGCCCGGCGAGCAGTAGCAGGCCGCCGATCATTTCGGTGGAACCCGCAAGCATCGCCTGGAAGTGGGGAAGTGGCAGATGGAGAGAATCGAAGAACCGTGTGGTTTTTTCCAGATTGAGCAGCTTGCCCTTGCCGCTCAGGAAAAAGCCCCAGCCCATGGTGATGCGGACCGAGAGAAGGACGGCGGATTGCGCATGAGGCAGGCAGCGTTCGTAGGCGGCGACGAGTGATTTGAGTTTCATCGGGAAATGATGGGGGGTGAGAGAAGGGGTCCGCCA
>JAYWDF010000641.1:0-1499 GCA_043779985.1 Akkermansiaceae bacterium
AGCGGCGCGAGTCATCTTACCGGGGTGATGGCATCTCGATTCAGGCTGTCTTTGGGCGTTGATCTGTCGAGCTGGTAGGATCTTGCCGTGGTTCGCTGGCGGCAAAAATCTCACTTGCGGCAAACCGGATTTCTCGCCGCCGGCATTTCGCGGTTCCAAGAGGATTTCCCAACCCGGGGGACCCTTTCCTCGCGGGTCCCCCCCCCGTGACCGCCCCTCAACAATTTGGCCCGGAGAAACCGAACGCCTCAAAAAATTTCCCCACAACGATTGGCTTGTTAATGCATCCCGTGAGGTTTTGCCTGACCAGTTTCGGTTGGAAGCCGACTACCGAGTCCCACGGCCGCTCCTCAAGCCGCGATCCTGCGGAAATTAAATCCAAGTATTGACACACCCCGCCATCCGCCTTACTCACTCGCCCCCGCGCCATGCGAATGGCGGAGTAGCCAAGTGGTAAGGCAATGGTTTGCAAAACCGTCATTCGAGGGTTCGATTCCCTCCTCCGCCTCCAGCGTTGATTTTCAGCGACTTCGGGCATCCATGATCATTCAGCGGGATGCTCGGCACCACCCGAGTGACTAAAGGGGTTTCTTGGAATTGTCCCACCCCACCACAAAAGGCTTAGATGGGTCGCTACCAGGCCTGCTAGGCCTGGTGCATCGTCGAGTCTGAACACCCCCGGCCCGGCATTTACGCCCACGACACCACCGGAGATCTCACTCAGGGCGCTCCAAGAATGTGTCTGAGGTTCCAATTTTCGTCTTAAGATCCCTCAAGCTCCATAAAATCCCCGCAGCTGGCGTGGCGGCCCCCTTCAACTTTCGAGCTCCATCTTTGCGCTTTTCGCCGAATCGATCCCGCGCACGAACGAAAGCATCGTTGACGAATTCTCGGCTACCAATCACGGCCCCATCGGTAAAATATCTCACACGGCAGCGCAGCATGTGCCCGAACCGGATTTCGCCCAATTCGTCGTTCTCCCGCTGCACCTCGGAGGCACTCATACCCTTGCGCGTTTTCCTCACCTTCGTTGAGCCGTCCTTCCCTAGGCGGCTCACCAGCTTTTCCTCAGCTCCCCGCAGCAAGATTGCCCGGTATTCTCGAGCCACCTCGGTCGCCCAGAGTGATGCGTCTGCGCCCACGCCTTGGTGAGCCCGCACTGCCCGGACCAATCCCGCACGAGCCTTTTTCCCATTGCCCTTTGCTCCGCCCCCAATGGCTTCCCCGTAGCTGCTCCAGCGGTAGTCTGCCGGGTCTTTCACCATGCCGGCCCGCACCGGATTCAAATCGATGTAGGCTGCCATCGTCTTGGCTGCCACGCCGTCCTCCACGATTACACTTTTAAATGCATCTTCCCACAGGTTCCCGGAGCGCGAATGCGTGCGATTGAACCACTGGGTAAAGCGTTGCATCAGAGTCTTCATGAACTCACTCAAATCGTGCATTCGGTAAGTAAATCGCGCGTGCACTGCCGCCACCGCACCTTCTGCGCCTGATTT